>DASTOI010000798.1:0-10028 GCA_035762585.1 Myxococcota bacterium | reverse complement strand
CAGCGCGTCCTCGAGCGCGCGCAGCGTGTCGACGTCGAGGTCGTTGGTCGGCTCGTCCAGTAACAACACGTTGCCGCCGCTCTTCAGCAGCTTCGCGAGGTGCACGCGGTTGCGCTCGCCGCCGGACAAGTCGCCGACGCGCTTCTGCTGATCGGCGCCCTTGAAGCCGAACGACGCGACGTACGCGCGCGACGCGATCTCGCGCTTGCCGAGCGCAATCCGGTCCGCGCCGCCGCTGATCTCTTCCCACACCGACTTATTGGGGCCGAGCGCGTCGCGGCTCTGGTCGACGTAGGCGAGCTTCACGGTCTCGCCGAGCCGGATCGAGCCCGCGTCGGGCTTCTCCTCGCCCACGAGCATGCGGAACAGCGTCGACTTGCCGACGCCGTTCGCGCCGATCACGCCGACGATGCCGCCGGCCGGCAGCTTGAAGCTCAAGTCGTCGATCAAGAGCCGATCGCCGTAACCCTTCGAGAGATTCTTCGCCTCGATCACGAGGTCGCCGAGGCGCGGGCCGGCGGGGATGTTGATCTCGACCGTCTCGGGCAGCCGCTGCTCTTCTTGCTGGCGCAGCGCCTCGAACTCGCGGATGCGCGCCTTGCCCTTAGCCTGCCGGGCGCGCGGCGACAGCGAGATCCACTCGAGCTCGCGATCGAGCGTGCGCTGGCGCGCGCCGGCCTGCTTCTCCTCGACCGCGAGCCGCGCCTTCTTCTGCTGGAGCCAGCCGGTGTAGTTGCCCTGATACGGGAAGCCGCGGCCGCGATCGAGCTCGAGGATCCAGCCCGCGACGTTGTCGAGGAAGTAGCGATCGTGGGTCACCGCGATCACGGTGCCCGGATACTCGTGCAGGAAGTTCTCGAGCCACGCGACCGACTCGGCGTCCAGATGATTGGTCGGCTCGTCGAGCAGCAGCATGTCCGGCTTCGAGAGGAGCAGGCGGCAGAGCGCGACGCGGCGGCGCTCGCCGCCCGAGAGGGTCGTGACTTCGGCGTCGCCCGGCGGCAGCCGCAGCGCATCCATCGCGATCTCGAGCGTGCGGTCGAGCTCCCAACCGTTCACTGCGTCGATCTGGTCCTGCAGGCGCGCCTGCTCGTCGAGCAGCTTCGTCATCTCGTCGTCTTCGAGCGGCTCGCCGAACTTCGCGGAGACGTCCTCGAAGCGCCGTAACAATTCCTTCACCGCGAACACGCCGTCCTCGACGTTGCCCTTGACGTCCTTGCTCGCGTCGAGCTGCGGCTCCTGGGCGAGGTAGCCCATTCTCACGGCCGGGTGCGGGCGGGCCTCGCCGAGGAAATCCTTGTCGACGCCGGCCATGATCTTCAGGATCGAGCTCTTGCCCGCGCCGTTCGGGCCGAGCACGCCGATCTTCGCGCCGGGCAGGAACGCGAGCGTGATGCCGTCGACGATCACGCGATCGGGCGGCACCACCTTGCGCAAGTCGTGCATCGTGAAGACGAAATCCGCCATCGACAGGCCCTCGCCGAAAAGGCGCGCAACGTAGCAGTGGCGCTCGCGGCGCCGCGGCGCGAGGTAATCGGCCGGGCGAAGGACGCGATCGACATTTGCATATCGGTGCATGTATGCTCGCGTGCGCGGAGGATGAAATGGCGAGCGCGAGCGCGCGGACGCGGGAGCGAGTGGCGAACGGCTGTGCCGACTTCCTCGACTCCGACCTGTTCAAAGCGCTGTGCGAGCCGGTGCGGATCGAGATTCTGCGCGTGTTGATCGCGCGCGGCCGCAGCGATCTCTCGGAGATCTCGGCGGAGCTGCCGCAAGACGCCTCGGTGATCTCGCGACATCTCGCCGTGCTGGATCGCGCGGGCCTCGTGCGGCGCAGCAAGCGCGGCCGTCACGTCTATTGCGAGCTCGACGGCCCCGCGCTCGTCGCACGGCTCGAAGAGATCGTCTCAGCGCTGCGGCGTGCGGTGCCGTTCTGCTGTCCGGGCCCGAGGAGCTGATCGATGACCGAGATCCGCACCCAGCCGATCGAGTCCCCCGCCGTTTGGACCGGCCGCGAGATGGCCGCGCGGCGCGACTGGCTCCACGTCCTCACTGCCGCGGAGATCGCCGAGCTCGATCGCGCGGTCGCGCACGTGCGCGCGCTCGAGAAGCCGCTCGAAGCGCTCACGCGCGAGGACTTCCCGCTCACGACGCTCGCCCGCGTGGCGGAGCGCTGGCTCGATGCGCTCGAGAGCGGCGCCGGCTTCCTGCTCGTGCGCGACGTCCCCGTCGAGCGCTACGGCGAGCGCGACGCGACGCTCGCTTATTGGGGCCTCGGCCTCCATCTCGGCCGCGCGATCTCGCAGAACGCCGCCGGCGACCTGCTCGGGCACGTGCGCGACGTCGGGATCGCCGAGCGCGACCCGACCGCTCGGCTCTACAAGACGCGCGAGCGGCTCGGCTTCCACACGGACGGCGCCGACGTGATCGGGCTGCTCTGCCTGCGCCCGGCGAAGTCGGGCGGCACGAGCCGCATCGCGAGCTCGGCCGCGATCTACAACGAGATCCTGCGCCGGCGGCCCGAGCTCGCGCCGCTGCTCTACGAGCCGTTCCCGTTCGACCGCAACGGCGAGGAGCGCCCCGGCGAGCCGCCGTTCTTCACGCTGCCGCTCTGCCGTTACCACGAGGGCTGGCTGCGCACGTTCTACATCGGCTGGTACATCCGCGATTCGCAGCGTCACGCGGCGGCGCCTCGTCTCAGCCCGGCGCAGCGCGAGGTGATCGACCTGATCGACGAGATCGCCGCGGATCCGGCCGTGCACCTCGACATGGAATTTCGCGCCGGCGACATCCAGTGGCTGAAGAACTCGGTGATCCTGCACGCGCGCACCGAGTACGAGGACTTCGCGGAGCCGGAGCGCAAGCGCCACTTGTTACGGCTGTGGCTGACCTCGCGGCGCGCGTTCGCCGACAGCGACCCGCGCCTGAACGCCGGCATCGCGCGCAAGCCGGGCGTGCGTTCCGACGCGGAGCTCGCATGACGGAGCGAGCGGCGCAACGCGTCTACAACGTGCTCTTCCTCTGCACCGGAAACTCGGCGCGCAGCGTGATCGCGGAGGCGATCCTCGCGCGCCTCGGCGCGGGCCGTTTCCGCGCCTTCAGCGCCGGCAGTCATCCGAAGGGAGCGATCCACCCGCAGACGCTCGCAGTGCTGCGCGAGCACGGGCACGAAACGGGCGCGCTGCGCAGCAAGAGCTGGGACGAGCTCGCCCAGCCGGACGCCGCGCCGCTCGACTTCGTGTTCACCGTCTGTGACGACGCGGCCGGCGAAGCGTGTCCCGTGTGGCCCGGACTGCCGATCACCGCGCACTGGGGAGTCGAGGATCCCGCCGCGTTCGAGGGACCGCCCGAGGAGCAGCGCTGGCTCTTCCGGCGCGTTTATCAGGTGCTCGAGCGACGCATCGAGCTCTTCACGTGCCTGAGCTTCGAAGCGCTCGATCGCCTCGCGCTGCACGCGCGGCTCGCCGAGATCGGGAAGAGCACGCCGCACGGCGAGCGCAACGGGCGATGAGCGCGGCGACGACGAGCGCGGCCGCGGCGCCCGCGCCGAAGCGCCTCAACGTCTTCGAGCGCTTCCTCTCGCTCTGGGTCGCGCTCTGCATGGCGGCGGGCATCGGGCTCGGAACGCTGTTCCCGGCGCTCACCGACATGCTGCGGCGGCTCGAGTTTGCCGAGGGCAGCCAGATCAACGCGCCGATCGCCGTGCTGATCTGGCTGATGATCACGCCGATGATGCTGCGCATCGATCTCGCGAGCGTGCTCGGCGTGCGGCGGCGCCCGCGCGGCATCGCGGTCACGCTGCTCGTGAACTGGCTCGTGAAGCCGTTCTCGATGGCGCTGCTCGGCTGGCTGTTCTTCACGCAGCTGTTCCGGCCCTGGATCGGGCCCGAGCTCGCGGATCAATACATCGCCGGCGTGATCATCCTCGCCGCGGCGCCGTGCACCGCAATGGTGTTCGTGTGGTCGTACCTAACAGATGGCGACCCTGCGTACACGCTGGTGCAGGTTTCGCTGAACGATCTCCTGATGCTCGTGCTGTTCGCGCCGATCGTGACGCTGCTCGTGACCGGCGCGAGCGACCTGGTCGTGCCGTTCGACGTGCTGCTCTACTCCGTCGCGATCTTCATCGTCGTGCCGCTCGCGCTCGGTAGCGCGGGCCGCGCGCTGCTCCGGCGCGCGCGCGGCGCGGAGTGGTTCGAGCAGCGCTTCCTGCCCGCGTTCGCGCCGCTCACGACGCTCGCGCTGCTCGCGACGCTCGTGCTGATCTTCGCGTTCCAGGCCGAGAACCTGACCGGCCGCTTCCTGCACGTCGTCTTGATCGCGATCCCGATCCTGATCCAGGTCTACTTCAACGCGAGCCTCGCGTATGGGCTGATGCGGCTGTTACGGGTGCCGTACGCCGTCGCCGCGCCCGGCGCGTTGATCGGCGCGAGCAACTTCTTCGAGCTCGCGGTCGCGACCGCGATCGCGCTCTACGGGCCGGGCTCGGGCGCCGCGCTGGCGACGGTGGTCGGCGTGCTCGTGGAAGTGCCGGTGATGCTGTCTGTGTGCGCGGTCTGCAACCGCACGCGGCACTGGTTCCCGACCTAATCACACCCCGCCGCGGCCGTTCAGCCTCTTCGGACCGCCTCGATCAACGACGACGTATCGCGCCGCCCGCCGCCTTCGGCCTGGAGCCGCGCGTAGATCGCGTCGACCGCGCGACTGACGTCGACGCGCGCGCCGATGCGCTCCGCCTCGGCGAACGCGATGCCGAGGTCCTTGCGCATCCAGTCGACCGCGAAGCCGAAGTCGTACTTCGCGGCGAGCATCGTGCGCGCGCGGTTGTCGAGCTGCCAGGACTGCGCGGCGCCCTTCGAGATCACGTCGATCACGCGCGCGACGTCGAGCCCCGCGCGCTCGGCGAACGCGAGGCCCTCGGCGAGCCCGGCGAGCACGCCCGCGATGCAGAGCTGGTTCACCGCCTTCGTCAGCTGGCCCGCACCAGAAGGGCCGATCAGCGCCGCGCTCTTGGCGTAACAACCGAACAGCGGCTGCGCGCGCTCGAACGCGGCGGCGTCGCCGCCGGCCATGATGCTGAGCTGACCGCGCTGCGCGCCCTCCTCGCCGCCGGAGACCGGCGCGTCGAGGAAGCTCGCGCCGCGCTGCGCGGCGTTCGCCGCGAGCTCGCGCGCGAGCGCGGGCGAAGCGGTGGTGTGATCGACGAACAGCGCGCCCGGCGCCAGCGCGGCGAACGCGCCCTGCGCGCCGAGCGTGATCTCGCGCAGATCGGCGTCGTTTCCGGTGCACGCGAGCACTGCCTCCGCGCCGTCCGCGGCCGCGCGCGGCGACGCGGCGACGCGCGCGCCGTGCTCGGCCGCGAAGCGCTCGGCCTTCGCGCGCGTGCGGTTGTAGACGGCGACCGAGTGGCCCGCGCGCGCGAGGTGCCCGGCAATCGGGCGCCCCATCGCCCCCAAGCACAGGAACGCGACTCTCATCGATCCTCCTCCGCCACGGCGATCGCGGCGCCGGATGCCGCCCAGCTCGCGATGCGGGCGATCTCGATCCGTACCAGCTGCGGCTCCGCGACGTGCAGCGCGAGCGACGCGTACTGCGGGTACTTCGCGCGCAGCGCCGCTTCGCCCGCCACGAGGTCGCCGCGCTCGCTCCGCGCGGCGCCTTCGACGCGCAGCCACCAGAGCCGCGACCAGTCCGCCGCGTAGCCGTCGAGCAGCAGCGCAACCCGCGCGTCGCGCGCGACGTTCGCGAGGCGCGCCAGCGCCGCGCGGCGCTTCGGCTTCGCGTCGACCGGCGACCAGATCAGAGGGCCCGCGCGCGCGAACACGATCGGCACGAGCGCGGCGCTCCCGTCGGCGCGCAGCGTCGCGAGCACCGCGCGGGGCTCGTGTGCGAGGCGCGCCTCGATGCCCCGCTCGGACAGCTCCACCCTAAGCGCCCGCGACTTCTTCGAGTGCGCTCTTCACGTCCGCGACGCCGTCCTCCGTCCCGAACAGCCGCTTCACGACGCGCCCTTCGGAATCGACCAGCAGCGTGACGACGATGTGGTCGACCTCGCCGGGGCGCGCGCTCTGCTGCGCGAACACGCCGTAGCGCTTCAGCACGTCGCGCACGCGCTCGGGCTCGCCGGTGAGGAAGGACCAGTCCGCGAGGTCGGCGCCGCGCACGCGCGCGTAATTGGCGAGCGCCTCGGGCGTGTCGCGCTCGGGATCCACCGTGATCGAGACGAAGTGGACGCGCGCGCGCGTCTCGGGCGGGAGCTCGCGCTGCACCTGCGCGTGGCGGCCGGTGAGGATCGGGCACGGGCCGGGGCAGTGCGTGTAGATGAAGTCGATCAGCAGTGCCTTGCCGCGCAGGCTCGCGAGCGTGACCTCGCGGCCGGCTTGATCCGTGAGCGCGAACTCCGGCGCCAGCTCCTCGGCGGGCGCGACCGCGCCGAGCGCGCCGGCGCGACCCGGCGCCGCCTTCTCTTCGAGCACCTCCGCGCGCACGACGCGGAAGCTCTTGTCGCGGATCTCGAGCGTGAACGCGATGCGCTGGCCGGGCGCGAGCTTCGCGAACACCGCGTCGTCCGGGACGTCGAAGCTCATCGTCATCGCCGGCATCACGCCGGGCACTTCGCCGTGATCGATCAGCGCCTGCTGATGCTCGCGGTCGACGTCTTCGACGATGCCTTCGAGCTCGTAGCGATGCAGCTTCTCCGCGCGGTTCGAGGCGTCGCAGCTGAGGCCCAGGGCCGTAATCAGCGCGATCGCGAGCGCAGCACGATGAAAGTACGTCCCCGATGCAAACTCGGCGCGATGAAAGTGCGTCCCCAATGCAAACTCCCGCTCGGTCACTGGCCGGCGACGCGCGCGGGCGCGGGGCCGTCGGGATCGAGCCGCAGCACGCGCGGGTAGCCGTTCTCGATCTGCCAGGTGGGAAGGTTCGAGTTCGACGTCCACACGCGGCCCTCGGCGTCGAAGTCGATCTCGCGCGTGTAGGTGACGCGCGTCGGCAGCGGGTAGACCGTGAACTTCTCGGACTTCGGATCGAAGCGAATCAGCGAATCGCTGTTCGTGCCGCAGATCCACACCGTGTCGCTCTTGCGGTCGACGTGGAGCGCGTACGGCGTCTCGCTGCCGAGCGGTTCGATCGGGAGCGGGTACTCGCGGAACGCTCTCGTCTTCGGATCGAAGCGTGCAATCAGGCTCGACGAGAAGCCGGGGATCCACAGTCGGCCCTGCGAGTCGAAGCGCAGCCGGCGCGGCGCGGTGAACGGCGTGTCGATCATCTCGATCGCGAACGTCTCGGGATCGATGCGCCCCAATCGGTGCTCGTTCAGCTGCGAGAACCAGACGCCGCCGTCGGGCGCGATGTCGACGCCGTACGGAACCGGCGCGCCGTTCGCGCCGCTCTCGCCGGCGAGGCTCGCGAGATCGACGTCGAGCGCATCCGCTGCGGCGACCACGTACGGCATCGCGCGCAGCGCGACTTCTTGCGCGAAGCTGCCGGCCGGCACGCGGATGATCTGCATCTTCTTCGCCGCCGGGTCGTACATCCCGACGTGATTCGAGACGGCGATCGTGAACCACACGCGGCCGCGCGCATCGAGCCGCAGCGTGTGCGGATAGAACCCTTCGTCGAGCGCGTGCAGCTCGAACTTCTCCGTCTTCGGATCGAAGCGTGCGATGCGATTGCCGAGCGCCAGCGTGATCCAGACCGAGCCGTCGGGACCCATCTGCAGCGAGTGCGGGCCGACGTGCGCGGTCGCATTCGGAATCGCGGGCGCGTCCTCCCCGCCGAACACGCCGCCGAGCGGGACGCCGTCGTCGGGAATCGGGAACGCGCGCACGGCGCCGCTCGCGGGATCGAGCCGGTAGAGCACGTCCTGCAGCATGTCGACCGAGTAGACGCGGCCGTCCGGATGCAGCGCGAGGTCGTGCTGCATCGACGCGCGGATGCCGAGCTCCCATTCGTCGACGACCGCGCGCCGCACCTCGGCCGGCGGCGGCGGCGCGAACTCGGGCGTGCCCAGCTTCGCGGTGAGGCGCGGCACCGCGGTCTTCGGGTCGTACGCCTCACGGAACAGCTGCGGAACCTGCGCGCGCACCTCGGGCGAGAGCGTCCCGCCGAGGCGAGCCATTAGGGCCAGCACCTTCTCCCATTGCCAATCCTCGCGCGGCACGCGCGTCGCGGCGCTGCCCTGCTGGTGGCAATAGGTGCACTGCCGCACGAACTCCTCGCGCTGCACCGGGCTCGCGAACTTCTCCAGCATCAGCGCGAACCAATGATTCGCGGGCAGCTGCTCGGCCGCAGCCGCGGGATCGGTCTCGGCTGCGAGCGTGAACGCGAGCGGCTTGCCTGCGCCGAGCGCGACGGGCTCGCGCAGGTCGCGGTAGCCGATGCGTCGCACGCGCACGGTGATCCCGCCGTTGGCCGCGACGCCGCGCGCGCTGAACTCGCCGGCGTCGTTCGTGAAGACCGTCGTCACGCGCAGCGGGTCGCCCGTCAGGAAGCTCACCATCGCGCCGGCGATCGGCGCGCCGGCGGCGTCGCGGACGCTGCCGCCGACGGCGTCGCGCGCGCCGCCGGCCTCCGGGGCTGCACTCGCGGACGCGACCGCGACCTGAAGCGCCAACGTCGCGAGCGAGATGCGCAAGAATCGCGGCATGACCCAGCCCTCCCGGCAGCCGCCCTGGCGGCGATTCGCACAACATAGACCCATCGCGCGCGGCGCCGCGGCGCTGGCGCTGGCGATCGCGCTGCTCGCGGCGCCGGCGGCCGACTCGCGCGAGCGCACGCCGGCCGCGCGTTGGACGCCCGCGCTCGAGGCGGAGGCGGCTCGGCTCGAAGCCGCGCTCGCGAAGCACGCGCCCGCGAGCGGCGGCGAGCTGCGCGTGCGCCTCGCGTTCGGCGCCGCAGCGGATCTCGATCTCTACGTCACGGACCCGCTCGACGAGACGATCTACTTCGCGAACGAGCGAGCCGCGGCCGGCGGCCGCCTCGTCGCCGACGCGCGCTGCGATTCCGCCGACCCGCGCTTCGAGGAGATCGTGTTCGCCGCGCCGAGCGCCGGCCGCTACCGCGTCGGTGTCGACTACATGGTCTGGCGCGACGCATGCGGCGCGCAGCCTCCCGTCGTCGCCTATGTGCTCGCGATCGACGGCCCGAGCGGCCGCCGCCTCGAACGCGGCCTCGCCCGCCGCGGCATCTTCGACCCGAGGCGCCTCGAGCTCACGCTGCCGTAAGTCACCAAACGGGGACGTTCTTGCCGCGGTGACTTGTCGCGCGCGCGCGCTCGCGCGCCGCGAAGACTGGCCCCTACGTCACCGGCAAGTATGAACGTCCCCGTTCTGGTGACTTTTGGCGCTCGTCACGCCTTCGCGCTTGGGCGCGCGGAGACTTCGGCGTGCCAGCGCGCGAGGTGCTTCTGCTCGGGCGTCGGGCGGATCTTCACGACGCGGCCGAAGTCGATGCCGACGAGTGCGGTGATGTCGGCGATCGAGAAGCGGTCGCCCGCGAGGAAGCGGCGCTCGGCGAGCACGCCGTCGAGCAGCGCGAGCGTCTCCTCCGCGCGCTGCTTCGCGACCGCGCCGAACTCGGGCACCTGCGTGAGACGGCCTTTGAAGAACTCGTGCGTGTTCTGGAAGCACAGGAACACGCGCTGCGTCAGCTCGAATTCCGCACGGCGATTCCACATCTCGACCTGCGCGCGCTCGCTCGCGCCGGCGCCGAACAGCGGCGGCGACGGCTGCACCTCCTCGAAGTACCGGCAGATCGCGACGCTCTCCGAGATGCACGTCCCGTCGTCGAGCTCGAGCACCGGCACCTGCCCGAACGGATTCTTCGCGCGGAACTCCGGCCCGCGGTTCTCCTGCTTCGCGATGTCGACCTGCACCACCGGGACGGAGATTCCCTTCTCGGCCAGGAAGATCCGAACCCGCCGCGGGTTCGGCGCCGTCGCGTTGTCGTACAGCTTCATTGCGTCACCTCGAATGAGGCGTGCAGTCTATGTCGACTTCCGGCGAGCCTCCCGACCGCGCGACGAC
>DASTOI010000797.1:0-4591 GCA_035762585.1 Myxococcota bacterium | reverse complement strand
GCGCTGGCGGCACCGCTCCACCTCCACCGCATCGTGCGACCCGCACACCACCGCCCGCGAGCGCCGGCGCGGGTAGGCGGGGGTCGCGGAGCGAAGCCCCAGGCGTGACCGCGCGCATGCTCCAAGCGCAGCGCGCCAGAGTCCTCGAATGGCGCGCTGCACGATCCATCGCGGTCACGCGGGTGAGCGAAGCCGAGCCCCCGCCGGACCGCGCCGGCGCGAGCGCGTGTACCTCGCTCCTAACAACCCCCGCGCAAAGCCTCAGGAGTCCTGAATCAGATACGTGTACTCCCAGAGCCCCTGCTTGTATCGAGCGCGCAATCGCGTCGCTTCCTCGATCGTGATGTCCCCGCGCCGGCGAGCATCTTCGGCGAGCCGCCGCACCTTCTCCGTCAACGCCGCCTGGTCGTATTCGACGTAAGTCAAGACGTCCTTCACGTCTTCCCCTTCGACGACGTGGTCGACGATGTACCCCCCACTTTCGTCGTCGACGACGACGTGCACCGCGTCGGTGTCGCCGAACAGGTTGTGCAGGTCGCCCAGGATCTCCTGATAGGCGCCGACCATGAACACCGCGATGTAGTAGCGGCGGCCGTCGAGCGAGTGCAGCTCGAGCACGTTCTTCACGTCGTGCTGGTCGATGAACTGGTCGATCTTGCCGTCGCTGTCGCAGGTGAGGTCGGCGATGATCGCGCGCCGGCTCGGCTTCTCGTTGAGGCGCTGGATCGGCATCACCGGAAACAGCTGCTTCACCGCCCAGTGGTCGGGCACGCTCTGGAACACCGACAGGTTCCCGTAATAGGTGTCGGCCAGGCCCTTCTCGAGGTCTTCGAGCTCCTCGGGCGTCTCCTTCAGCTCCGACGCGATCTTCATGATCTTCTCGCAGCAGTCCCAGAACATGCGCTCGACGCGCGCGCGCGCGCGCAGGTCGAGCTGGCCGACGTTGAACAGCGTCGCGGCGTCTTCCTTGATCTGCATCGCGTCGTGGAACGACTCGATCACGTTCTTCTTGTTGACGCCCTGCCAGACCTCGTGCAGATCCTTCAGCACCTTCGGGTCGTCGTCCTTCATCGCCTCGGGCTTGCGGCCGATGCGGACCTCGGACGCCCCTAACACGTCGAACACGAGCAGCGCGTGGTGCGCGACCATCCAGCGCCCCGCCTCGGTGACGATGTCCGGGTGCGGCACGCCGGCGCCGTCGCACGCTTCCTGGATCGAGGCGACGACGTCGTTGGCGTACTCCTGCACCGTGTAGTTCTTCGAGCTGTGGAAGTTCGTCTGCGAGCCGTCGTAGTCGACGCCGAGGCCGCCGCCGACGTCGAGGATGCGCGGCTTCGCGCCGAGCTCGTGCAGGCCGACGAAGATGCGCGTCGCCTCGCGCAGCGCGTCCTTGTGCGCGCGGATCGCGGTGATCTGCGAGCCGATGTGAAAGTGCAAGAGCTCGAGGCAGTCGAGCATGTCGCTCGCGCGCAGCTGCTCGACCGCTTCGACGATCTCGCTCGCCGTGAGGCCGAACTTCGACTTGTCACCCGTCGAGTCGATCCACTTGCCGGCGCCCTTAGACTGCAGCTTCGCGCGGATGCCGACGTGCGGCTTGATGCCGAGCTCGCTCGCGACCTTCACCACGAGCTCGATCTCGTGGAAGCGATCGATCACGATCACCGGCGTTCGGCCGAGCCGCTGCGCGAGCAGCGCGGTCTCGATGTAGGCGCGGTCCTTGTAGCCGTTACAGATGATCAGCGCGTTCGGCGTGTCGAGCAGCGCGAGCGCGATCAACAGCTCGGGCTTGCTGCCCGCCTCGAGCCCAATGCCGTGTTGCGCGCCGAACTCGACGAGCTCTTCGACGACGCGCCGCTGCTGATTCACCTTGATCGGGTAGACGCCGCGGAACTTCCCGTTGTAGCTGTAGGCGGACGAGGCGGAGCGGAAGGCCTCCGCGAGTCGCCGCACGCGCGCGTTCAGGATGTCCGGGAAGCGCAGCAGCATCGGCGTGCGCAGGCCGCGCTGGCGCAGGTCTTCGACCAGCGCCGGCAGCGCGATCGCGGGCCCGCCCTCGCCGCGCGGCCGCACTTCGACCTGGCCGCTCTCGTTGACGCCGAAGAATCCGCGTCCCCAGTTCTGAAGGTTGTAGAGCTCGAGGCTGTCGCGAATCGTCCAAGCGTGCATTGTTGTTAGGTGGGTACCTCGTCCGGCAGCGGCTCGTCCCACTGCTGCTCGCTGGCCAGATCCTTGATGCGCACGACGCCGCGCGCTCGCTCTTCCGGCCCGATCACATAAACGTGCCGCGCGCCGGCCTTGTTCGCATCGGCGAACACGCGCTTCGGCTTCAGAGTGCCGAGCACCAGCTCGGTTGTCTTGCCCGCGCGGCGCAGCGCTCGCGCGAGTCGGATCGCGGCCGGCCGCTCGGCCTCGCCGAGCGGAAACACGACCGCGTCGAGCGCGCGCGCCGGCTGCGGGAGCTTTCCGCGCTCGGCGAGCAGCTCGCTGATCACGGCGTCGCCGAAGCCGAAGCCGACCGCCGGCATCGGCCGGCCGCCGAGCGTCTCGAGCAGGCGGTCGTAACGGCCGCCCCCGCAGACGGCGCGCAGCGAGCCCTCCGCGTCGAACGCCTCGAACACGACGCCGGTGTAGTAGGCGAGGCCGCGCACGACCGAGGCGTCGAACGCGACGCGCTCGGCGACCCCGTAGGCGCCGAGCAGCTCGAACAGCCGCCGCAGCTGCGCCAGCGCCGGCGAATCGGCGCCCGCGAGGCGCGCCGCGTCGTCGAGCCCCTTCGCCTCGAGCAGCGCCACCGCGTGCTCCGCGTCGGCGCGTGGGAGCTCCACGCCGCCGCCGGCGCTCGTCAGCTGCTCGATCACCGCCTCGCGCCCGATCTTGGGCAGCTTGTCGACGATCACGCACAGCGGCGCGAAGGCCTCCGGCCGCGTCGCCAGCACGCTCGCGCGCAGGCTCTCCTCGAGCAGCGCACGGTGGTTGACGCGCATCTTCACGTCGCCCGGCGCGAGCCCCATCGCATCGAGCGCATGGAAGATCGCCGCGATCAGCTCCGCCTCGGCGGTGACGTCGGGCTCGCCCCAGACGTCCATGTTCCACTGATAGTGCTCGCGGCGGCGGCCGCGCGTCATCCGCTCGTAGCGCCAGCACTGCGGGATCGCGAACCAGCGCAGCGGCAGCCGCAGCGCGCCCTGCCGCGCGATCACCATGCGCGCGAGCGACGGCGTCAGCTCCGGCCGCAGCGCCAAGTGCCGCTCGTGCAGCACGAAGTGGTAGAGCTGGTCGACGATCTCCTCGCCCGCCTTGCGCAGATAGAGCTCGGCGTGCTCGACGATCGGCGCGTCGATCTCCTCGAAGCCGAACGCGAGCGCGGTCGCGCGGAAGCGCTCGAAGAGCCAGCTCCGCAGCCGCAGATCCTCGGGATAGAAGTCGCGCGTGCCGCGCGGCGGGGCGAGATCGCTCACGGGGGCGAATTAACACCCGTGGGCGCGAGGGGCCAGCAGCGAAAACGCAAGAAACGGGGTCAGACCCCACTTCTTGCGTTCTTGCTACATCCCGCGCGCTCGGAGGTGCCGACGATGCTCTCGCGACCGCTCGCTGCCGTTCTCTCATGCTCGCTCGCGCTACTCGGCTGTCCGACCGAGGACGCCTCTCGGCCGGCCGAGCCGCCGCGCGAGAGCGCCGAGCCTGCGCCGCCGCCGTCCACGCCCGCCGATCTGCCGCGCGGCCTGCTGCTCGCGCTCTCGACCTTCCGCAGCGAGGGCGGGAAGCAGATCCCGCAGTCCGAGCTCGTCGTGCTGACGCGCGCCGCGGGTGCGTGGAGCGCCGTCTCCGTCACCGACCCGGAGAGCAACGTGTTCCACAAGGCGATGGTCGTGGACCTGCCGGGCGCCGGCCCCTCGCTGCTCACGGCGAGCGGCATGAACGCCGCGATCAAACGCTGGCAGAAGGGCGCCGCCGGCCTCGAGCCCGCCGAGACGCTCTGGCAGGCGAAGTTCGGCGGCGCCTTCGATCGCATGCGCGACGTCGAGGCCGGCGATCTGTTCGGCGATGGCAAGCCCGCGCTCGCAGTCGCGACGCACGATCAGGGCGTGGTCGCGGTCGTGCGCGCGCAGGACGGCGGCGGCTGGCAGGCGACCGAGCTCGACCGCAAGCCCGACACCTTCGTCCACGAGATCGAGCTCGCAGACCTCGACGGCGACGGCGTCCGCGAGATCTACGCGACGCCGAGCGCGCCCAACAAGCTCGACGGAACGCCGCAGCCGGGCGAGGTCGTGCGCTTCACACCCGCGAAGGGCGAAGGCCGCACCGTCGTCGCCGATCTCGGGATGCGCCACGCGAAGGAGATCCTCGCCGGCGACGTCGACGGCGATGGGCGCGACGAGCTCTACGTCTCGGTCGAGGCCGCCGAGGGCGGAAACCTCGAGATCCAGCGCTACGACGCCGGCACCGACCCGAAGGCCGGCACGGTCGTCGTGACGCTCGCCGATCCGATGTGCCGCTTCCTCACCGCCGGCGACGTCGACGGAGACGGCAAGAAAGAGCTCGTGATCGCCGCCAAGGACACCGGCCTCTGGCTCGCGCGCCCCGGCGCCGA
>DASTOI010000796.1:0-5995 GCA_035762585.1 Myxococcota bacterium | reverse complement strand
TCGTATGGCCAGGGCAGCCGCAATATCAGTGCCCGGCTTCGCGGAACGTCGGTAGCGGGCGGCGGCGTGAGGTGGGCCTGATAGATCCACGCGATCGCGAGCGCGTGCACGCCCAGCGAGAGCGCACGCGCGGGGAGCACGCGGCCGAGGCGCGCGGCGCGAGTGTTAGGCGCCTGCACGCTCAGCTCCCCGCCTCGGTTTCCTCCGCGACGAGGCCGACGCGGTAGAAGCCGGCGTCCTGCATCACGTTCATCACCTGCATCACGCGGCGGTAGGGCAGGCTCTGATCGGCGCGCAGATAGATGCGCTCGTTCAGATCGCCGGCGCTTTGCTCGCGCAGTCGGGCGGGCAGCTCGGCGAGCGTGATCTCGGCATCCATCACGAACAGCGCGCCGCTCTTCTCGACGCTCACGAAGATGGGATCGCGCGGCGGGCTCGCTTCGACGGGCTTCGTCGTCGCGGGCGGCAGCTCGACCGGAACAGTCACGGTCGAGAGCGGCGCCGCGATCATGAAGATGATCAGCAGCACGAGCATCACGTCGACGAACGGCGTGACGTTCATCTCGCTGTTCGCCGGGAAGGCGCCTTCCCCGCCGGGCGCGGCGAGCTTCGCGGCCATGTCAGATCCCTCCGCGGTCGAGCTGGCGCGCGAGCGCGAGCGCGAACTCGCTGCGGAAGCTCGCGAGACGGCTCTGGAATGCCGAGATGTCGCGGCTGAATTTGTTGTAGAGGACGACGGCCGGGATCGCGGCGCACAGGCCGATCGCCGTCGCGAGCAGCGCCTCGGCGATGCCGGGCGCGACGACCGCGAGGTTCGTCGTCTGCGTCTGCGCGATGCCGATGAACGACGTCATGATCCCCCAGACCGTTCCGAACAGGCCGACGAACGGCGCCGTCGCGCCGATCGTCGCGAGCGCGCTCATGCCGCCGCCGAGCGCTTGCGCGGCGTCCGCGTGCACGAGTTGTTGGGCCGCGTCGATGCGCTCGCGCAGGCGATCGCGCGCTTCGCCGGCGAGCGCGGCGCCGGCCTCGCGCGAGACGCGCAGCTCGAGCGCCCCCGCGCGGTGCATCGCGGCGAGCGGGCACGCGCCGGCCGCGGCGTCCAGCGCGGGCTCGTCCAGCGAGGTGGCGGCGCGGAACGCCGCGAGGAAGCGGTCCGCGCGCCGATTCGCCGCGCGCAGCCGCAGCGCCTTCTCGACGAAGATCGCGCCGTTCCAGACCGAGCACAGCGCGAGCAGCACCATCACCGCTTTCGGTGCGAGCCCGGCGTCGCGGAACATTCCCCAGACCGAGAGATCGCGCGCGAGCGACGACGCCGGCGCGGCGGCCGGCGTCAGCGCCGCGGGCGTGAGCTCCTGCGCGAGCGCGAACGCCGGCGTGAGCGGGATCAGAAGCGCGAGCAGCAAGAGCGCGAGTCGGGCACGCATCGTTCTCTCCTTTCGCATCGCTCGATCGGCAACCTCTCACGCCGAAGCAGCGCCGCCCAGCTGCGCTTCACGGCGTCTTCATGCCCCGTGATAGGCTGCGCCGATGGCGCAGCGAATCCGCGCGACGCGGCCGCACATGCCGGGCTACGGCATCTCCCGAGACGGAGCCGCGCTCCGGCCGTGGCGCTGGGCGGAGAGAATCCTTCGCGCCGGCCATAACTACTGGCTCGCCACCACGCGGCCGGACGGGCGCCCGCACGCGATGCCGGTCTGGGCCGTTTGGCACGCGGGCGCTCTCTGGTTCAGCTCCGGCGCGAAGAGCCGCAAGGCGCGCAACCTCGCGGTGCAGCATGAGTGCAGCGTCGGTACCGAGCGCGGCAAAGGCGCGGTGATCGTCGAGGGCGCGGTGAAACGGATCGCGGCGAGCAAGGTGCCGCGCGAGATCGCGAAGCTCTACGCCGCGAAGTACGGCGAGGGATATCCCGAAAGCTCGCCGCTGTTTCGCGTCGACCCGCGCGTCGTGTTCGGCTTCAGCGAAGCGACCGGAGAGTTCACCGAGACCGCGACGCGCTGGCTGTTCGGGCGAGAATGAGCTCGCCTCGCCACCGCATCGTGCGGGCGGAGCCGAAGCACTTCGACGCGATCCGGGCGGTCGAGCGGGCCGCCGAGGACGCGTTCCCGATCGCGGAGCTCCCGCTCGCGCTGCGCGGCGCGCTGCTGACGTCCGACGAGCAGCTCGCGGGGGCGCTGCGCGATGATCTATTATGGTGCGCGCTCGACACGGACGACCGTGTGCTCGGCTTCGCGATCGCACTCTGGCTCGGGCGCGACCTCCATCTCGACGAGATCGACGTGCTGCCCGAGCTGCAGCGGCGCGGCATCGGGCGCGCGCTGATCGGCGCGGTGCGCGCGCACGCGGTGGCGCACGGCGCCGAGCGCATCACGCTGACGACCTTCCGCGCGCCGCCGTGGAATCAGCCGTGGTATGCGCGGCTCGGCTTCGTCGCGTTCGAGGAGCCCGAGATCCCGGCGCCGCTGCGCGAGATCTACGAGGACGAGATCGCGCGCGGGCTCGCGCGCGAGCGCCGCGTCGCGATGGCGCTCGATCTGCGCGCATGAACACGCCCGCGCACATCGCGATCAACAGCTTCGTGCTCGGCCGTAGCGCATGGGCGCGTCTCGCGTGGCCGATCGCGTTCGGCGCGCTGCTGCCCGATCTTCCGATGTTCGCGTTCTACGCGTACCAGCGCGGCTGGCTCGATCTGCCGGAGCGCACGCTCTGGGGGCAGGCGTACTTCCTCCCGCACTGGCAGGCGTTCTTCGATGCGTTCAACTCGCTGCCGCTGATCGCGCTCGCCGCATTCTTCGCGTGGCGCGCGAGGCGGCCCGCGTGGCTCGCGCTGCTCGCGAGCATGGCGCTGCACTGCGCGGCGGATTTGTTGCTGCACAACGAAGACGCGCACGGGCATTTCTGGCCGTTCAGCGACTGGCACTTTCGCAGCCCCGTCAGTTATTGGGACCCGCGCCGCTACGGCGCGGTCTTCGCGTTCGCCGAGCTGGCAGTGTCACTCGCCACGTGCGTCGCGCTCTGGCGGCGCGGCGGCAGCTGGCGCGCGATCGGAGCGGGCGCAGGCGCGCTCTATGCGTTGGGGATCGCGTTCGCGCTGTGGATGTGGGCTGCGTAGCCGCGGGCATCTCGTGCTTTTCGCGCTGCTCAGCGCTGCACGAAGCGCGTGCCGAGCTTCGGGACGGCGCCACTGGGAAGCTCGAGCTCGCGCGGCGCCGCGAGCTCGATGCAGCGCGGACCGGGCTCCGCGCTCGCGTCGACGTCGACCGTGATCGCGAGCGGCGAGTCGGCCCACGAGAACACGAGCGCATCGCCGTCGCGCGCTTCGCTCCCACGCAGCAGCTCGCCCCATTGTCGTCGCGCAGCCTCGGCGCTCGGCGCGACGAGCCGCGGACCGATCACGCGCGCGGCGTTCGGCAACGGCGTGCCGTTCGCCGGATCGTCGCGATCGTCGGGCCGCGGCAGGTGCTGCACGAGCTGGATCACGATGCCGTGCGCCTGCTTCGGATGGAGGAACGCCTCTTGCCAGTACGGGTCGCTGCGATCCTCGGACGAAATTCCATAATTCATTGCGGTCGCGCGCGCGATCATCTCGTCGAGGTCGCCGACCTTGAACGTGACGTGGTGGACGCGCGGGCCGCCGCGCGCGAGAAAGCGGTGCAGAAAGCCATCTGCGCCGATCGGATAGATCACCTCGATGCGGCCGCCGCCCGCGAACACCCATTGCATGAAGCCGAACGGCGGGCCGGCGGCGTGGCCGCCGCTTTTGGTCCCCGCGAGCGCACCCTCGAAAAAGGCTCCGCATCGGCGATCGAGTGCGCTCCGAGCGCGACGTGATCGAGCTGGATCTTCGGCAAGGACGATTCCTCTCGGGCGCGAGCGCGGCGGACTCCAGCGAGCTGGCGAGGGCGCGCGGAGCAGGCCACGCTACCGAGCCCGCCGCCGCGCCGCGATGGAGTTCGGCTACATGAGCTCGGAGGAGTCGAGGGCATCGGTGTCCTCGACCGTTCTGCATCGCCCGACAGGCGACGCCGCGCTCGGCGCGAGCTTCGCTGCGCTGACGATGCTGTTATGGAGCGTGCTGCCGTTCGCGCTCGCCGGCGCGCTCGCGCGGATCGATCCGGTCACGCTGACCTGGGCGCGCTTCGTGATCGCGAGCGGCGCGCTGCTCGGGTGGCTCGCGCTGCGGCGCGGGCTGCCCGAGCTGCGGAGGCTCGCGGGAGGCGGCTGGCGGCTGCTCGCGCTCGCGGTGCTCGGCCTCTCGGTGAACTACATCGCGTATCTCGTCGGCCTGCATCGCACGACGCCCGCCGGCGCGCAGGTGCTGATTCAGCTCGCGCAGGTGCTGCTCTCGCTCGGCGGCATCTTCGTGTTCGGCGAGCGCTTCACGCGCGTGCAGTGGGCGGGCTTCGTGACGCTCGTGCTCGGGCTCGTGACGTTCAGCTGGGCGCAGCTCGCACAGCTCGCGTCCGAGCTCGCGCAGTACCTATCGGGGATCGCGCTGATCGTGTTCGCTTCGGTCGTGTGGGCGGGCTATGGGCTCGCGCAGAAGCAGCTGCTCGTGCGCCTCCCTTCGCAGCCGCTGATGCTGCTGATCTACGCGGGCTGCGCGCTCTGCTTCACGCCATTCGCCGATCCGCGTGCGCTCGCCGGCCTCGACGCCGCGGGCTGGGCGCTCGTCACGTTCTGCGGAGCGAACACGCTGCTCGGTTACGGCGCGCTCGCGGCCGCGCTCGCGCACTGGGAGGCCTCGCGCGTCTCCGCGCTGCTCGCGCTCGGCCCGCTCGTGACCCTCGCGATCGCCGCACTCGCCGCCGGCGCCGTCCCCGCCGAGCGCCTCGACGCCGCCAGCTGGCTCGGCGCCCTCTGCGTCGTCGCCGGCTCGATCGCAACGAGTGCGGGTGGTCAAAGGCAAATTCCGCACGCCACCGACGAAAAGTGACCCCGGACGCGCCTCAACGGCGCGGCCGGAGTCACCCTCCCCCATAACAACCGATGCGCGTCGCGATCGCGCACCACCGCCCGCGCTGTCGCGAGCGCGTGAACCTCGCAACCTCACCGATGCGTGCGCGTCCCAGGCTTCCCTTCGAGCGGCTCCTTCGCCCGCACGACACAGAATCGCTGCCCAGTAGGCGCCTCGAGCACGACCCAACTCTTCACGTTCGCGACGCGCTTCGCCCCCAACTGCTCGAGCCGCGCCACTTCGGCTTCGATGTCGTCGCTCTCGACATCCAGATGCACACGGCTCTCGTGAGACACCCGCTGCACCTCGATCGTGAGCTCGTGCTGCCTGCCATCGAGTCGGACGTAGCTGGGCTCGTCGCCGCCGCTGACACCGAGTCCGAGCGCGGCGCCCCAGAACTCAGCGGCTCGCGCAAGGTCTGCATCCTTGCAATCGATGATGAAGCCCGCGAGGCGACTCTTGTGCATCACCGCAGCCTAGTCGCTCTCCTGGCACGCGCAGCAGCGCGCGCGCAGAATGCTGACGCCGTTCTGACAAGGAGGGCTCGATGCGCGCGCTGATCTGGATCCTCGTCTCGCTGCTCGGCGCCGGCGCGCTCGGCGTGATCGCCACCGGGAGCGGCGAGACGATCTCGAGCGCCTGGTTCCTGGTTGCGGCGCTCTGCGTCTACGCGGTCGGGTATCGCTTCTACTCCGCGTTCCTCGCCGCGAAGGCGTTCGCGCTGGACGACGCGAACCCGACGCCCGCGCACCGCCTCGCCGACGGCCGCGACTACGTGCCCACCAATAAGTGGGTCGCGTTCGGCCACCACTTCGCCGCGATCGCCGGGCCCGGCCCGCTCGTCGGGCCGATCCTCGCCGCGCAGTTCGGCTACTTGCCCGGCACGCTCTACATCCTGATCGGCGTCGTGATCGGCGGCGCGGTGCAGGACTTCACGATCCTGGTCGGCTCGCTCCGCCGCGGCGGCAAGTCGCTCGGGCCGATGGTGCGCGAGGAGATCGGGCCCCTCGGCGGCGCCGCCGCGCTCGTCGGCGTGCT
>DASTOI010000795.1:0-2423 GCA_035762585.1 Myxococcota bacterium | reverse complement strand
CGGTCGACCGCCTCTACGCCGCCTTCGCCGACCCCGCGCTGCGCGAGCGCTGGCTCGAGCGCGTGCACGCCTACCGTCGCGGCGCCGTCTAGCAGCCCGAAAGTCACCAAGCGGGACGTTCTTGCCCGGTGACTTACGGGCAGCGCAAGCCGGTTGGGGTCTGAGTGTCCTCGACCGCTGGCCGGTCCAGCGAGCCGAGCAACGAGCTCATGCGCGCGCCCGCTTTCTCGAACACGAGCTGCGCTGCGAGATTCACGCGCTCGCGAAACGCGCCCTCGCAGTAGGCGAGATAGAACTCCCACGTGCGCTGGAATCGTTCGTCGAAGCCGAGCTCGCGGACGCGCGCGCGGCTCGCGAGAAAGCGCTCGCGCCAGCGCCGTAGCGTCGCTGTGTAGTGCGGCGTGACGTCCTCGTAGTGCGTGAGCGTGAGATCGGTCGCCGCGAGCGCCTCCGAGATCGCGCCGAGCGCGACGAGCTGGCTGCCCGGGAACACGTAGCGCTTCACGAACTCGACGCTGCGCTTCGAGCGCTCCCAATCGCGCTCGGGCACGAGGATCGCCTGCAACGCGAGCACGCCGTCGGGCTTCAGGGCGCTGCGCGCAGACCTCGAAGAAGCGCGGCAAGTGGCGATGGCCGACGGCCTCGATCATCTCGATCGATGCGACGCGGTCATAGACGCCGCTCAGGTCGCGATAGTCGCGACATGACACCTCGACGCGATCGCCAAGCCCGGCCGCTTCTACTCGCGCACGCGCGAGCCGCTGCTGCTCGCGAGAGATCGTCGTCGCGGTGACCCGACAGCCATGCTCACGCGCCGCGTGGATCGCGAAGCCTCCCCAGCCGCACCCGATCTCGAGCACGTGATGCGCCGGCCGCAGCGCGAGCTTGCGGCACAGCCGCTCGTACTTCGCGCGCTGCGCTTCCTCGAGCGTCGCGTCCGCGCGCTCGAACACGGCCGACGAGTACGTGAGCGTCGGATCGAGGAACGTCGCGAAGAACGCGTTGCCGATGTCGTAGTGCGCCGAGATGTTACGGCGGCTCCCGGCGCGGTCGTTGTCGCGCAGCCGGTGCCAGAGCCGCAGCGCCGGCGCGCGCCAGCGGCCGCCGCGCTGGAGCCCGCCGAGCGCGCGCGCGTTGCGCGCGAGCACGCGCACGACCTCGGTGAGATCGTCCGCGCTCCACCAGCCGTCGATGTAGGCCTCGGCGCCGCCGAGCGCGCCTCCCAGCGCGAGCGCGCGCCACATGCGCGCGTCCTGCACGATGACCTCCGCGCGCGGGCCCGAGCGCTCGCCCTCGAAGCGGAGCGAATCCCCGCCGTCCACGATCGTCAGCTCGCCTTCGACGATCGCCGCGAGCGCGGCGCACACGCGCCAACGCGCGAACGCGATGAGCGCGCCGTGCTCGCGGCGCGTGGCGCCGCCGATCGTCGCGCCGCTGCTCATCGCGGCTCCGCCGGTGCGCCGGCGTCCGTATCAACGGAAGCCTCG
The DNA here is from genome assembly GCA_035762585.1 of Myxococcota bacterium. Lineage (GTDB taxonomy): Bacteria > Myxococcota_A > UBA9160 > UBA9160 > UBA6930 > VGRF01. The sequence goes on along the minus strand of DASTOI010000795.1, from coordinate 936 downwards.
GCCGGGTGCGGGTATTCGCGCGCGCCCTTGCGCCGCAGCCGAAACGCTTGCCAGTAGATCGACGCGATCACCTGCGCCGTCATCAGCGGATAGCGCGCAAGTGCGCGCGCGAGGGAAGCGCCGGTGATCTCGCGCCGCCTGAGCGCGAGCCGCGCTTCGAACACGCGCTCGCCGCGCGCGAAGCTCTCGACGCGCGCCGCGAGCTCCTCGCCGGGCGGCTCGAACGTGAAGCGGTAGTCGTGCTCCATCGGCAGGAACGGTGAGACGTGGAAACGCTTCGCGACGCGCGCGGAGAGCGCTCCTCCGCACTGCTCGGCGCTCTCGCGCGCGAACACGTAACGGTGTCGCTCGTTCCACGGCGTGTTCGTGATGTCGCCGACCACGGCTTCGAGCTCGCCGCTCGGCGCGAAGCAGTAATGGAAGCTGACCGGATTGAAGACGTAGCCGGCGTAGCGCAGGTGCGTGAGCAGCCGCAGCGCGCCGCGCGGCCGCCGCCCGCTGCGCACCTCGACGAGATCGCGCACCGAGTCGGCGAGCGGCTGCGCGGGATCGCCGAGATGATCCGCGCGCCGAAAGCTCGCGAGCGCGCGCCGTTCGACGCCCCACAGCCAGCGCCCTTCGAACACGCGATCGAGCTCGGCGAGATCGAGGTAGAGCATGAGCAGTCGCCGCGAGAACGCGTGCTCCGGCGGCGTCGTGCGCCGGTGCCACACCGCGCCTTCGTAGAGCGCGCTCTCCATCAGCGCGCCTCCAGCGCGCGGCACACGCGCAGCGCGCTCGCGAGGCCGTCCTCGTGGAAGCCCCAGCCCCAATGAGCGCCGCAGTGATGGATCCCGCCCGCGCCGTCGATCTCGGCGTGGCGCGCTTGGGCCGCGACCGCGCGCGCGTCGAGGATCGGGTGCGCGTACGCGAGGCGGCTGACCACGCAGTGCGGGT
>DASTOI010000794.1:0-11217 GCA_035762585.1 Myxococcota bacterium | reverse complement strand
GACGTCCGCCGGCCCCCAGCCGGCCACGTCGTAGTGGATCAGGCCGATCGCCTCGTCCGCCGGTTTCCCCGCGTAGTAATGGATGCCCTGCACGAGCGAGCTCGCGCAGTTGCCGACCCCGACGATCGCGATGCGAATCTTCCTCACCAGCCGTCCCTCCAGCGCTCAGGGGCCATGCGAATCGCCCAGTGTCTCCGGGGGCGGCGCGTTTTCAAGAGACTTCGCGGATCGACACGTATCCCGACACGGCTCCGGTCCGTCGTGTCATGGTGAGCGCGCGTTCCTGCGCCGTGCCGTGGGGTCGCCAAGCTCGCTTACTCCATCCCTCCTCATTCCAGTGAGTGGCCGTGCGAAGCGGAACCGTCCCCATGGCGCAGACGACGGCGCGGGCCGCGCGAGATGCGTGGGCGGCTTCCCCCTCGGCGAAGCCTCCGGGGCTGGTGCCGCCTCCCGAACCGAAGCTCCGAGGAGAAGAAGAGATGGGGAGCCGATGACGCGCGCGAGAGAGGCCCTGGACGACTGGATGCACACGCGGCGCCGGGGCCCTGGGACGCACGAGGCCGTGCTCTACGACCACTTCGGTGAGTCGCAGTGCGGCGACCTGCTCGCCCGCTGCGCGCTCGCGGCGCTCGCAGAGAGCGGCGGCGGCGAAGTCGCCTCCGTCCGGGCCGACTGGCTCGCGCCGGCGCCGCCGGGCCGCGCGCTCGCGCTGCGGGTGTCGCCGCTCGGAGCCGCAAGCGACGCCGCGGCGGTCGCGTGGGAAGCGCGCGCCAGCGCGGCCGACACGCTGCTCTGTCGCGCGACGATTCGGCTGCGCGCGGAGGCCTCGCACGCGCCCAGCGATGGAGCTGCGCGGCTCCCGCAGCCGCTCCCCGATCCGGACGCGCTGCCGCGAACCGTCGAGTACGCCCGCAAGGAGGGCTGGCCCGAGCGCCATGCCGACGGGCCCGTGGAGTTCCGCCGCGTCGGTCCGCTGCGGCCGAATCGCGAGGCCGGCGACTCGCTCGATCACGTCTCGTGGCTCTCGCTGCGCGGCGGCGCTCCGGCCGATCCCGCGCGCGCGCAAGCGGCGCTCCTCTTCCTCGCCTGCTTCTACGCGCACTGGGAGTTCGAGCGGCGGCTCGGCGAGCGCTTCGTCTACGAGCGCTTCGCGCCGCTCGCGCACGAGGCTCGAATTCATCGCGGCTTGCGGCCCGAGGGCTGGCTGCTGCTGCGCGCGAGCTCGCAAGACGCCGCGGAGGGCCGCGCGCTCGGCGCGCGCGAGCTGTTCGCGCGAGACGGCACGCGGCTCGCGAGCGTGGCGATCGAGGCGCAGATAGGAGGGCCGTAGCCGTGGCGGACGACGAGCTCCCCGGCGCGCTTCGCGACGAGCTGCGCGCGGCCTGGCATCGTTACATCGATCGGATCGGACCGCTGCGGCCCGCGCTGCACGGCTACTGCCGCCGCCTGACCGGCAACCTGTGGGACGCGGAAGATCTCGTGCAAGACACGCTGCTGCGCGCGTTCGCGACGCTCGGCAGCATCCACCACGAGATCGCGAACCCGCGCGCGTACTTGTTACGGGTCGCGTCGAATCTGTGGATCGACGGCGCGCGCCGTAGCGAGAGCGAAGCCCGCGCGCTCGCGCCGCTTCGCGATGGTGCGCAGCCGGCGACGCTGCCGGGCCCGGGCGCCGCGGGCGCGCTGCGCGACGCGGGCCGCGCGCTGCTCGAGCGCCTCGCGCCGCAGGAGCGCGCTGCGCTGCTGCTCCGCGAAGCGTTCGAGCTCAGCGCCGACGAGATCGCGGCGATCCTGAACACGAGCGCCGGCGCGGTGAAGGCGGCGCTGCACCGCGGCCGCGAGCGGCTGCGCGACGAAGAGCGCGCTGCGCGCGGGCCGCGCGCCTCGCGCGAGCTCGTCGAGGCGTTCGTCGCCGCCTACAACGCTGCCGATCTCGAAGCGCTGCTCGCGCTGATGCACGACGGCGGGCAGGTCGAGAACGTCGGCTGCGGGCTCGAGTACGGCAGCGCCAACTTCCGGACGCGCCAGAGCTGGTTCCACGCCGCGCTGCAAGGCCACGCCGAGTGGCCCGCCGAGCTGCAATACCAGTCGCCGCGTATGGAGCTCGCCGAGGTCGCCGGCGAGCCAGTCGCGCTCGGCTTCGCCACGCGCCGCGGCCGAGAGGCGCTCGAGCAGGTGATGCGCATCGACGAGGAGGCCGGCCGCATCGCCCGCCTGCGCGGTTACGCGTTCTGCCCCGAGACGATGCGCGAGATCGGCGGCGCGCTCGGGCTGCCGGTGCGCACCGGGCTCTATCGCTATCCGACGCCGGAGCCGGGAAAGCATTACTGAGCCCGATCACGCGGACACCCGCTTTCGTTCGCACGCGCTCGCCCATACCTTCGCGCGCATGGCCAGGGCCGCCGCGACCGCTGCTCCGCCCCGAGCGCGCGTCCGGCGCGCCGCGCCCGAGCGCATCCTCGAGGCGGCGTTCACCTGCTTCAGTCGTTACGGCTACAAGCGCGTCTCGCTCGAGACCATCGCGCAAGAGGCGGGCATCTCGCGCGCGGCGCTCTACCTGAGCTTCCGTAACAAGGAGGACCTGTTCCGCGCGCTGGCGCGGCAGATTCTCGAGCAAGCGCAGCAGGCCGCGGCGGCTGCCGCCGAGTGCGACGCTCCGCTGACCGAGAAGCTCTACGCCGTGCTCGACGCGAAGCTCGGCTGCGTCTACGAGCGCATCCACGATTCGCCGCACGCGGCCGAGATCCTCGACGAGAACAACCGCCTCTCGGGCGATCTGATGGACGAGTTCCGCCGCCGCTTCCTGCGCGTGCTGCGCGCGTGCCTCGCGCGCGCAGACGCGAGCGGCGAGATCGACCTGCGCGGCGCCGGGCTCGACGCGGGCGGCGCGGCCGAGCTGCTCGCCGATGCCGCGAAGGGGCTCGAGCGTCCGGCAGCCGGCGCGGCCGCGGATCCGCGTCGCTTCCGCAGCCGCATGCAGCGGCTCGTCGAGCTCACCGTGGCGGGACTGGCGCCGCGCGGCCGGCGCGCGGCGCGCAGGCGAAGTTGACATGCTGATCTCATCTCGTCAGTTTGTCGGCCGCGCGCCGCGGAGACGAACCTGATGAGCCAGACCCTCTCGCTCGCCGGCAAGACCGCAATCGTCACCGGCGCCTCCAGCGGAATCGGCCGCGCGATCGCCGAAGCGCTCGGCGGCGCCGGCGCGCACGTGTTCCTGTCCGGCCGCACGGCCGAGCCGATGGAGGCGGCGAAGAAGCGGATCGAGCAGCGCGGCGGCCGCGCGAGCGTCGTGCCCGGAGACGTGCGCGACGTCGCGCAAGTGCGCGGCCTGGTCGAGCGCGCGGCGCGCGAGAGCGGCCGCCTCGACGTGATGGTGAACAACGCCGGCCTCTCCTACCCGGCGCCGATCGTCGACGGCGAGCCCGAAGAGTGGCGCGCGATGCTCGAGACGAACGTGCTCGCGCTGCTGGTCGGCTGTCAGGCCGCCGTGCGCGCGATGCGCGCCTGCAAAGCCGAGGGGCACATCGTCAACATCTCGTCGATCGCCGCGCAGCGACCGGACTCCGGCGTCTACGGCTCGACGAAGCATGCGGTGAATGCGATCTCGGCGACGCTGCGCCGCGAGCTCGAGGGCGACACGATTCGCGTCGTCAACGTGATGCCGGGCGCGATCGCGACGAACTTCGCGCGCAACTTCGATCCCAAGATCGTCGCCGGCATCGTCGGCGCCTCCGGCATCGCGGTCGACGTGAAGCAGGGCGAGCGCATCCCCGACGAGGTGCTCGAGAAAATGCAGCCGGCGCTGCGCCAGCTGCTCGGGAGCCCGGAGGACGTCGCGTCGGCCGTGCTGTACGCGATCGCCCAGCCGATCCACGTGAACATCGCCGACATCGTCGTGCGGCCGCCGAAGAGCCTGAACCTGTAACCACGGCGCGCTCGTGCGGACTCGCCTGACGGCGTATCAGCGGCGGCTCTGCGCGCTGCTGTCGGTCGCGACCTTCTTCGAGGGCTACGACCTCTTCGCGCTCGCGCAGATCCTCCCGAATCTGCGCGCGGAGTTCGGGCTCGCGCCGGAGCACGGCGGCGTGCTCGTCGCGGCCGCGAACGTCGGCGCGGTGCTCGCGTTCGTGCTCGTGCGCGCCGCCGATCGCGTCGGCCGGCGCCGCGTGCTCGCGGTGACGATCGCGGGCTACACGGCTGCATCGCTCGCGACCGCGTTCGCGCCGAACGCGTGGGCGTTCGCCGTGCTCCAGCTCGCGGCGCGCGTGTTCCTGCTCGCCGAGTACGCGCTCGCGATCGTCTACGCGGCGGAGGAGTTCCCCGCCGATCGCCGCGGCACGATCATCGGCGTGATCCAGGGCGCCTCGAGCCTGGGCGCGATCGCGTGCTCCGCGCTCGTCCCGCTGCTGCTGCGCACGCCGCTAGGCTGGCGCAGCGTGTTCCTCGTCGGCGCGGCGCCGCTCCTGCTCGTCGCGTACGCGCGCCGCAGTCTGCGCGAGACCGAGCGCTTCGAGAGCGCCACGAAGGACGCGGGCCGGCTCGCCCGCGCGCAGCTCTTCGCCGCGCCCTATCGCCGCCGCCTCGTTCTGCTCGCCGCGATCTGGGCGCTCACTTTCGTGTGCACGCAGAGCGCAGTCACGTTCTGGAAGGAGTTCGCGGTCGCGGAGCGCGGCATGAGCGATGCCCAGGTCGGAGCGATCCTCAGCATCGCCGCGATCGCCGCCATGCCCTGCTTGTTCTTCGCGGGCAGCCTGATCGATCGCGTCGGCCGGCGACGCGGCGCGGTCGTCGTGTTCGGCATCGCGATCGCGGGCGTGCTCGGGAGCTACACGCTCGCGTCGCCGCATGCGCTCACGGCTGCGCTCGGGCTCGGCATCTTCGGCACCGGCGCCGTACAGCCCGTGCTGAACGCCTTCACGACCGAGCTGTTCCCGACGAGCCTACGCAGCCAGGCGTTCGCATGGGCCAGCAACTTGTTGGGGAGATCCGGCGCGCTCGCTGCGCCGCTCGCGGTCGGCGCCGCCGCGAGCTCGTGTGGCTGGGCGGTCTCGGTCTCCGCGACCGCGATCTTCCCACTGATCGCGCTCGCGCTGATCGTCGCGTTCCTGCCGGAGACCGCCGGGCGCGAGCTGGAGGACACGGCGGCCTGAGCACGAGCACCGACGCAGCGCGCACGTTCAGCCGAGCAGCTCCGCGATCGACGCGACGATGCGATCCGGCCGCGCCGGCGCGTGCTCGGGTACGCCGGCGCCCGCGTGATCGACCCAGACGCTGCGAATGCCCGCGTTCCGCGCGCCGAGCACGTCGGCGCCGAGGTCGTTGCCGGTCATCAGGGAATCGCCGGGCTCGGCGCCGAGCGCGCGCAGCGCGCGCGCGAACACGCGCGCGTCGGGCTTGCCGAAGCCGAGCTCGCCTTCGACGAGCACGACGTCGAACAGCGGCGCGAGCCCGAAGCGCTCGATCTTCTCGCGCTGAAACAGCGCGCCGCCGTTCGTCAGCAGCGCGAGGCGATGACCGCGCGCGCGAAGCTCCGCGAGCGTCTCGCGTGCGCCGGGGAAGAACTCCATCCGTTCGCTGCGCGCCCGCGTGAACGCGTCGCCGAGCGCATGCGCGAGCGCGAGGTTGCGCAGGCCGACGCGCCGGAAGGCGTCCTCCGCGACCGCGCGGCGCGCCCACGGCATCGCGAGCCGCCCGCGCCGCTCGCGCGCGGCGTCGTTCCAGAACCACTCGCGCGCCGCGACGACCGCGCCGTGCAGGGCGCCCGCGTCGACGCCGGCGCGCGGCGCGAAGGCGTCGCAGATCTCCGCCCAGAGGTCTTCGGAGCCGGCGCTCTCGCGCACGATCGTGTCGTCGAGGTCGAACAGCAGCGCGCGCGGGAGCGTCATCGCCGCGTCCCGGCGAACGCGAGCGGCGGCTTCCACTCCGCGAGCCGATCGAGCAGGCGCGCCGCGTCGCCGTCGACGTGCAGCAGCGCGCGGTGCTCGCGCGTGAGGAAGCCCTGCGCGACCGCGCGGTCGAGCATCGCGAGCAGCGGGCCCCAGTAATCACTCACGTTGACGAGCCCGCACGGCTTCGCGAACAGGCCGAGCTGCGTCCAGGTGAGCACCTCGGTGATCTCGTCGAGCGTGCCCATGCCTCCCGGCAGCGCGACGAATGCATCGGCGCGGCGCATCATCTCGCGTTTGCGCTCGAACATGTCGCTCACGACCACGAGCTCGGTCAGCTTCGGGTGCGCCACCTCGCGCTCGACGAGCGAGCCCGGGATCACGCCGACGACGGGCGCGCCCGCGGCGAGCGCGGCGTCGGTGACGACACCCATCAGCCCGAGCGCGCCGCCGCCGGTCACGAGCGCGAGCCCGCGCGCGGCGATCAGCGCGCCGAACGCGCGCGACGCGGCGACGTAGTCGGCGCTCGCTCCTTCGCGCGCGCCGCAGAACACGCAGACGCTCTTCATGCGAGCTCGCGCACGAAACGCGCGACGCCGTCGGCGACCGACGCGATCACCGCGACGTCGTCGCGACCGGAGCGTTTGCGCACATGAAAGGAGTGGTCGGCGTCCTCTTCGAGTTGGAGGCGGGCGCGCGGGCCGAGCTGCGCGAGCACGGGGCGCAGCAGCGCGAGGTCGGCGAGCGCATCGCGCGTTCCCTGCACGAACAGCATCGGCTGCGCGACGTCTCGCAGGTGCGCGGCGCGCTCGATTCCAGGCTTGCCGGCCGGGAGCAGCGGGAAGCCGAGGAACACGATGCCGCGCGTCCCGGCGAGCTTGCCCATCGCCGCGACCTGAGAAGTCATGCGCCCGCCGAGCGACTTGCCGCCGGCGTAGAGCGGCAGATCGCCGGCCGCACGCTGCGCCTCCGCGAACGCGGCGCGCAGCGCGTCGTGCAGCGCCGGCGCCGGATCGATGCGGCGCTCGCCGCGCTGCATCCATGGAAACTGGAAACGCAGCGTCGCGACGCCGCGCTCCGCGAGCGCCTGCGCAGACGCCTCGAGGAACGCATGCCGCATGCCCGCGCCGGCGCCGTGCGCGAGTAACAAGTAGGCGTACGCATCTGCGGGCCGCAGCTCGAGCGCGTCGAGCGCGCCGCTCGCGGCCGTGACGCGGAGAGCCCGGCTAGCGACTTCGCTCACGAGCGGCGCGCCGCCGCCGCAGCGCCCATCCTGTGAGCGCCGCGGCTGCGAGGGCGGCGAGCGGCGGCGCGAGATGGGCGGGCTCGAGGCCGTGAAGCCAGCTCGCGGCGGGGGTCGCGCCGTGGCCGGGGTGCGCGAGCGCTCCATCCGCCAGCAACCAGAGCGCAGCACCGAGTAGTCGCGTTGCCATCGGAACCTCCGATCGGAGTTGCCGGCGCGCGCGCCGGAAGGCGCACTCTAACCGGCGCGCAGCGCAACTGCCGTCGCGGCGGCTCGTTGAACGCTGCATCCGGCCGCGAAGCAGCGAGCCGAACCCGAGGAGAAAACGCGATGAAGACCCTGAAGCTCGCCTCGCTGGCCGTCGCCAGCTGCTTCCTGTTCAGCGCTGCCCCGATGGCGGCCCACCCGGATGCGGGCAGCCGCATCGAACGCCGGCTCGATCGCAAGGGCGACCGCATCGACCGCCGGCTCGATCGGCGCTCCGCGATCGCCGACGCGAACGGTCACGAGCAACGCGCGGAGCGCCTCGACCGCAAGGGCGACCGCATCGATCGCCGGCTCGATCGCCGCGGCCACCGCATCGAGCGCCGCTTCGAGCGTCACGGCCACTGAACGCGCTCGATCGTCTCCGTCCGAAGTGCCCCGGCGGAATCTCAGCCGCCGGGGCGCTGACGTTTCAGCCCGCAAAATCTGCTCGCTCGATCACGTAATAGATCTGCGGGAGCCCGCCGACGCGTTCGCGCCGGTCGAAGCGCATGCCGAGGCGCTGCATCACGCGCTCCGACGCCTTGTTCTCGAGGTCCGTCCCCGCCCAGACGCGCGGCTGCCCGAGCGCGAACGCGCGCGCGAGCACCGCGCGCGCGGCTTCGAGCGCGTAGCCGCGGCCCCAGTACGCGGGCAAGAAGCCGTAGATCAGCTCGAGCTCCGCGCTCTCGACCGGGCGCGCGCCCGCGAAGCCGATCACCTCGCCGGGACGCGGCGCTCGCTCGGAGACGCACCAGATGCCGACCCCGTGCGCGCGGAACGAGGAATCGCTCGCGGCGAGCACCGCGTCGACGTCCGCGACGTCGACGATGCGCGAGTCCCAGAGGTATCGGCGGACGTACGGGTCGCGGAAGATCGCGCACAGGCGGTCGCGATCGGACGCGCCGCACGCACGCAGCGCGAGCCGCGGAGTGGCGAGCGCGGCTCGTACCACATAGCCTTCGATGGCCATGTTCGGAGGCTATGAATGGCCACGAAGGCGGTCAACATCGCGGAGCTGAAGAACCGGCTCTCGCATTACCTGCGGATGGTGCGCCGCGGCGAATCGCTGCTGGTGAAGGATCGCGATCAGGTGATCGCGCGCATCGAGCCCGCAGGGCGTGCGGGCGACCCGTCCGACGACGAGGAGGCGCGCCTCGCCGACCTCGAGGCGCGCGGAATCATTCGCCGCGGCAAGGGAAAGATCACGCCCGAGATGCTGAAGGGCCGACCCCGCGCGAAGGGATCGGTGGTGGCCGCGTTGCTCGCCGAGCGCGAGGAAGGGCGGTGAGGTTTTGGGACAGCTCAGCGCTCGTTCCACTCGTCGTGCGCGAAGAGATATCGCCCGTCGCCGAACGCTGGCTCGCTGAAGACGGCGAGATCGTCGCCTGGACGCTGACACCGACCGAGGTGATCTCGGCCGTGTGCCGTCACGTGCGCGAGGGAGGGCTCCCGGCCCGCGCCGCATCGGACGCCGACGCCCGGGTTGCCGAGTTGTTGCGGCGTTCGTACGTGATCGCGGACATCGAGTTCGTGAAGCCGATCGCCGCTCGGATGCTCCGCGTTCACCCGCTCCGCGCGGCAGATGCATTGCAGCTCGCGGCTGCGCTCGCCTGGTCCGAGGGCCGCCCGGTGGAGCGAGTCTTCGTCACGCTCGATCGCCGTCTCGGCAAGGCCGCCGAGCGCGAAGGCTTCCGCGTCGTCCCCGACGCGTGAATGAGCCGTTGGGGTCAGACCTCAAAGGGCCACGTCCGATACGCCGCGCATGCTCGAAGCGCTGCTGGTCGCTGCGTTCGTCGCGCTGCTCGGCGCGGGCGCGCTCGCGTGGAACGCATTCGCGGCGGAGGCGCTGCTGATCGCCGGCATCTGGCTCGTCGGCGCCGGCTTCGCGTTCGGGATCCCGACCGGCTTCTGGTACCACGTCGAGCTGCGCCGCGTGCTGCTCGCGGGCGGCGCGCTGCCCGCGCGCTGGTGGCTGCATCCGACGCGCCTGCACGCCGCGATTCCGCCCGAGCGCTGGTGGCGCGTGATGGGCTGGTGTTATGCCGGCGCACTCGGCTGGCTCGTCTCGTTCGCGGGCTGCGGCGTGTTCGCGCTCGGCGCCGCGAAGCTCCTGTTCGCTTCGTAGCGGGTCAAAGCGAGATCGCGGCCGAGCCGCGCTCGCGCTCTTCCTGCTGCAGCCGCCACATCTGCGCGTAGCGCCCGCCCATCCCCAGCAGCTCGGCGTGCGTGCCGCGCTCGACGATCCGGCCCGCCTCCATCACGAGGATCTGGTCCGCGCCCATCACGGTCGAGAGGCGATGTGCGATCACGAGCGTCGTGCGACCCACCTGGATGCGGTCGAGCTCGGCTTGGATCGCGCGCTCCGCGCGCGAGTCGAGCGCGGAGGTCGCCTCGTCGAAGATCAGGATCGCCGGGTTCTTCAGCAGCGCGCGCGCGATCGCCACGCGCTGCTTCTCGCCGCCTGACAGCTTGAGCCCGCGCTCGCCGACCTCGCTCTGATAGCCGTCGGGCAGCGCCGTGATCAGCTCGTGGATGTGCGCCGCGCGCGCGGCGGCCTCGACTTCCTCGCGGCTCGCGTCCGGCCGGCCGTAATGGATGTTGTAGAGGATCGTGTCGTTGAACAGCACGGTGTCCTGCGGAACGATCGCGATCGCCGCGCGCACGGAAGCTTGGGTGAACTCGCGCAGGTCGTGGCCGTCGATGCGAATCGAGCCCGCGTCGACGTCGTAGAAGCGATAGAGCAGCCGCGCGAGCGTCGACTTCCCGCTGCCCGAGTGCCCGACCACCGCGACCGTGCCGCCGGGCGCGATCGCGAAATCGACGCCGTGCAGAATCTCGCGGCGCGGGTCGTAGCCGAAGCGCACGCCCTCGAAGCGCACGCTCGGCTGCTTCGTGCGCAGCGGCCGCGCGCCGGGGCGGTCCTGCACGTCCTGGCGCTCGTCGAGCAGCCCGAACAAGCGCTCCATGTTCGTGAGCGCCTGCTTCACCTCGCGGTAGACCATGCCGAGCATGAACAGCGGCGCCGACAGCTGTAACAAGTACGCGTTCACGAGCACGAGATCGCCGACGGTGAGACGGCCGTCCACGACGCCCGCCGCGGCGCGCCACATCATCGCGGTGACGCCGGCCGCCACCGTCAGGGTCTGCCCGAGGTTCAGCAGCGCGAGCGTCTTCTGCGCCTTCACCTGCGCGTTCTCGAGCGCGCGCAGATTGTCGTCGTAGCGCGCGGCCTCGTGCGCCTCGTTGGTGAAGTACTTCACCGTCTCGTAGTTCAATAGTGAGTCGACGGCGCGCTCGTTCGCGCGCGTGTCGGCCTCGACCGCGGCGCGGTAGAAGCGCGTGCGCCACTCCGTCACCGCGAAGGTCCACGCCGTGTAGACGGCGAGCGTCGCGAGCGTGATCCCGGCGAAGCCCCAGTCGTAGGCCCAGACGAGCACGATCGTGACGAGCACGACCTCGAGCCCGGTCGGCACGATCGTGTAGAGCGTCCAGTCGAGCAGCTCCGCGATCGCGTGGCCGCCGCGCTCGACGTCGCGCGCGACGCCGCCGGTGCGCCGCGCGAGATGGAACTTGAGGCTCAGCGCGTGCAGGTGCCGGAACACGAGCAGCGTGATCTCGCGCGACGCGCGCGCCATCACGCGCGCGAAAACCACCTGCCGCAGCTCGGTGAAGAACGAGAGCCCGATGCGCGCGGCGCCGTACGCGAGAAGAAGCGCGACCGGCAGCACGAGCAGGCTCGGCGGCACGTTCAGCCGATCGACGATCTGCTTCAGCGCGACCGGGATCAGGAGATTCACGAGCTTCGCCGCGAAGATCAGGCTCATCGCGAACACGATGCGGCCG
>DASTOI010000793.1:0-3300 GCA_035762585.1 Myxococcota bacterium | reverse complement strand
GGCCTCGCGCTCGCGCTCGGCGATCTCCTCGGGCCAGCCGGTGAGCAGCACGCGCCGCGTCGCCGGATAGAGCGCAGCGATCTCGCGCAGCAGCTCGATGCCGCTCGCGCCGGGCATCTTCTGGTCGGAGACGACGACGCGCACGGCCCGGGCCGCGCACCGCGCGAGCGCATCGGCGGGATTCGACGCGGTGATCAGCTCGTAGGGCTCGCGCCGGAGCACGCGCTGCAGTGCAGAGAGAATGTGATCCTCGTCGTCGACGAGCAGCACGACGGGACGCTCGGCCGCCACGTCACGCCCCGCTCTCGTCGTCGAGCGGGAGCCACAGCCAGAAGGTCGTGCCGACGCCGCGCTGGCTCTCGAACGTCAGCCGGCCGCCGTGGCGGCGCGCGATCTGGTAGCTGGTCGAGAGGCCGAGGCCGGTGCCGATGCCGACCTCCTTGGTCGTGAAGAACGGGTCGAACACGCGGCGCTGCACCTCCGGCTCCATGCCGATGCCGTTGTCGCTGACCGCGACGCGCACGCCGCCGTTCGCGAGCTCGGTGCGCAGCCGGATCTCGCCCGGCGCGCCGTCCTGCGCACGGCGCTCTTCGATCGCCTGATAAGCGTTCATCAGCAGGTTCATGAACACCTGCTGCAGCTGCATCGGGAAGCACAGGATCGGCGGCAGCTCGGCGTAGCTCTTCGAGAGCCCGACCGAGTGCTTCATCATGGTCCACACGATGTTCGCGGTGGAGTCGAGCGCTTTGTTCACGTCGGCGTGCACGCGCTCGCCGCTGTCGCGGTGCGAGAACGAGCGCAGGTCCTGCACGATCGCGCGGATGCGCTGCGCGCCCTCCAGCGACTCGCTCACGGCGGTACCGAAATCCCGTAACAAGAACTCCGCGTCGACCTCGGCGATCAGCGCCTCCGCCGCCTCGGCCGCCGCGCGCACGTCGCCGCTCGCGTCGAGCGCGGCCTTGCGCAGCACCGCGATCCGTTCCCACACGCGCGCGAAATCCTCGAGGTACTCGCGCAGCTGCGAGAGGTTCGCGTGGATGAAGCCCATCGGGTTGTTGATCTCGTGCGCGACGCCCGCCGCGAGCTGGCCGATCGACGCCATCTTCTCGCGCTGCAGCAGCTGGCTCTCGAGCTGCTTCGCGTCGCTGAGATCCTGGAAGATCACGATCGCGCCGTCGGGCTCGCCGCGGGCGCTGCGCAGCGGCGAAGCCGAGAGCCCGATCGGAATCGCGCGGCCGTCCTCCCGCGCGACCATCGCCTCCGCGCCGCGCACTCGTTCGCCACGCTCGAGCGTGCGCTGCACCGGCAGCTGAGAGCGCGACACGCCGGGAAACCAGTGGCCGAACGAGCGCCCGACCAGCTTCTCCGCGTCGGCGCCGAGCAGCTGCGCGGCGATCGGGTTCGCGAACGTCACGGCGCCGGCGCGATCGAGCACGACGAGCGCGCTGTTCATGTGGCGCACGACTTCGCTCGCGGCGCCGGCGTGCGGATCGCTCGCGGTGGACGCAGCGCGCGCGCGCTGCGCGTGCTCCCGCACCGCGCGCGCGGCGGGCGCGAGCTCGCGCGCGAGCGCGCTCTGGTCGACGCACTCCCACGCCCCCGCGCGGAAGGCCGCGACGGCCTCGCCGTCGCTGCGCACGAGCGCGAGCACCGGCGTCGCAGGCACGCCGTCGCGCAGCTCGCGCAGCCATGCGAGCGCGCCCTCGATTCGGAGATCCGCGACGACCAGCGCCGCGCCGCCTGCAGCGAGCGCCGCGCGAGCCGCGCGCAGCTCGTGGCAGAGCTCGATCGCGAAGCCGAGCGGAAGCAGCCCCTCGGCCGCGGGGCCGCGCGGCTCGTGGGCGGCGGGCGGCGGAGCGAGCAGCAGCAAGCGGGCGGGCTCGGCTTGTCGACTCACGGCTACCCCTAATCACTCGCGCGCAAGCGCCGCTCGAGCGGCGGGGGGTCGGCGCAGTCTATCCCGCCGCGCTTCGGCTGCTAGGCGTTTCGGGCGACGCGAGCGGCGCCGGCTGGCTGCGCGGCCTGCGCGCGGCGACGCCGTGTTTGGCGAGCTTGCGATAGAACGTCGAGCGTCCGACGCCGAGCCGGCGCGCTGCGAGCGCGGCATCGCCGTCCGCCTCCTCGAGCGCGCGCTCGATCAGGCTCCGTTCGTAGGCGTCGAACGAGAGCGGCAGCCCCGCGCTCGGCGTCGCAACGGCGGAGCTGGAGGCGCTGCGTTCGCGCCCGAACGAGAAGTCGCGCGCGCAGAGCAGCGGGCCGGTCGCGAGCGCGAGCGCGGATTCGATCGCGTTCTCGAGCTCGCGCACGTTGCCGGGCCAGCCGTGCCGCGTGAGCGCGTGCAACGCCTCGGGCTCGAAGCCGGCGACGGGCGAGTTGGCACGCCGGTGCTTTCCCAAAAAATGCTGTGCCAGCAAAGGGATGTCGTCGCTTCGCTCGCGCAAAGGCGGAAGCTCGATGCGGACCACGTTGAGCCGGTAGAAGAGATCGAGCCGGAAGCGCCCTTCCTCGGCGAGCTGCGCGAGATCGCGGTTGGTCGCCGCCACGATTCGCAGGTCGACCGCGATGGGCGTCGCGGAGCCCACCGGGCGCACCTCGCGCTGCTGGAGCGCGCGTAAGAGCTTCGCCTGGATCGACTGCGCGATCTCGCCGATCTCGTCGAGGAACAGCGTGCCCCCGTCCGCGACGCGGAACAGCCCGATCGCGCCGGTCGCGCCGGTGAACGCGCCGCGCTCGTTGCCGAACAGCTCGCTCTCGATGATCGACTCCGGCAGCGCGCCGCAGTCGACCGGCACGAACGGCTTGTCGCGGCGCGGGCTCGCGGCGTGGATCGCGGCCGCCACCAGCTCTTTTCCGGTGCCGCTCTCGCCCTGGATCAGCACGCTCGATTCGTTGTGGCGCAGGCTCTCGATCGTGCGCAGCACTGCGCGCATCTTCGGCGACGAGCCGACGAGCGCGCCGCTGCCGCGCGTCGCGAGCTCGCGCTCGAGGTCCCGATTGCGCGCGACGAGCCGGCGCCGCTCGATCGCGCGCGCAATCACCGCGCGCACGCGATGGGTGTCCGAGAACGGCTTCTCGAGGTAGTCGAACGCACCGCGGCGCATGCAGTCGACCGCGCTCTCGACGGTGCCGTGGCCGGTCATCATCACGACCTCGACGTCGGGCCGCGCGCGTTTGATCTGCTCGAGCAGCTCGACGCCGCTCGTCGCGCCGAGCCGGATGTCGAGCAGCACGAGGTCGATCTCGGCTCCGCCGAGCACGCCGAGCGCCTCGCCGGCGCTGCCGGCGCGGTGCAGCGCGTGG
>DASTOI010000792.1:0-7947 GCA_035762585.1 Myxococcota bacterium | reverse complement strand
CCTTCGTTCGTGACGCCGCTGCGCGGTGCGTCATCGGCACGAGGCTGGGAGAAGGACGGTGAGCGGCTGCGCCATCGAGGCGCAGCCGCGTCACTCTCCGGTCGTTCCGATGCGGCGCTGGTTGCCTAATCAGGCCTGCTCAGCTGATTCCCGCCTCGCCCATGCTGCCGTCCGCGAAGGTCCAGCCGAGCGTGCGCGCGCTCGGATCGGCGGCGACGACGCAGCAGCGCTCGGCGGTGCTCGGCGAGAGCGGCGCGCCGCTCGGCTCGATTCGTTTCCGCGCGTCGCCGTCGATCTCGTATCCGGCGGCGGCGCCGAACGCGTCGGCGAGCGCGAACTGCGCGCGGCCGCCCGCGGGCCGGCGCTCGAGCCACTCGAGCGCCTTCTCGACGCGATCGAAGCGCTGGAGACAATCCTGGGCGAGAAGCGTCGCCGGCGCGGCGCAGTCGCCGGCGCGCGCGCCCGACAAGACGGCGCCGACGGCGAGGCCGTACTGGTTCACGCCGACGAACGGCGCGACGCTCGCGAGGCCGACGAGCTCGAGCGAGCGGTAATCGGTGTCGGGCGCGCTCTCGCGCAGCACGGCGAGCACGCCGGTCGGGAGAGCGCGCGCGACGCACGGCCCGCGCACGGTGCGGACGACGCGCAGCGCGTCCGCGGGCGCGCGCTCGGCGAGCGTGGAGAGCGCCGCGAGCGCGAGCCGAGGCGCGCGAGCGCCGCGCGCGAGGCCTGCGCTGCGCTCCGCCATGTGCGGGAAGAAGCGCTGCGTGTCGCGCAGGATCTCGCGATCGGCGGCGCGCGGCGGACGCAGCGCCGCGAGCGCGCGCGCGAACGCGCTGCGCGTGCTCGCACCGAGCAGCGCCGCGATCTCGGCCGCGCAGGCGCGGCCCTGATCGAGGCCGAGATCGCGCGGCGCGCCGCAGCACGCGACGCGCGCGAATCCGCTCATCGCCGCACCGAGCGCGGGCTCACGCGGGCCGCGCCCCTGCGATCGCCAGCACTTCGTTCAGCGCGCCCGTCCGGTAGCCGTCGAGGTCGAGCGCGACGTAGCGGAAGCCGAGCGGCTTGATCGCGGCCGAGATCGCGCGCGCCATCTCGGGGTCGAGCGCCCGCGGAAGCTCGCTGGGCTCGATCTCGACGCGCGCGATCGCGCCGTGATGGCGCAGCCGCACCTGCCGGAAGCCGAGCGCGCGCAGCGCCTCCTCGCCGCGCTCGACTTGGCGCAGCCGCTCGGGCGTCACCTGCGTGCCGTAAGGCAGCCGCGACGCGAGGCACGCGGAAGCCGGCAGCTCGGCGGTCGGCAGCCCCGCGGCACGCGAGAGCGCGCGGATCTCGGCCTTCGACAGCGCGACGTCGAGGAATGGCGAGAGCACGCCGTGCTCCTGCGCCGCGCGATGGCCCGGGCGAAAGTCGCCTTGATCGTCCGTGTTCACGCCGTACGCGACCGCGTCGAAGCGCAGCTCCTCGCGCAGCTTGCCCATCACTTCGAACAGCTCGGTCTTGCAGAAATAACAACGGTCGGGGCCGTTCGCGCGATAGCCCGGGCGCTCGAGCTCGTGCGTGTCGACGAAGCGATGCGGCAGCGCGAACTGCGCGACCACTTGCTCCGCGAGCTTGCGGTGCGTCTCCGGATACGACGCCGAGACCGCGGTCACCGCGAGCGACGCGTCGCCGAGCGCGCGCTGCGCAGCCCACGCGAGGTAGCTCGAATCGACGCCGCCGCTGAATGCGACCATCACGCGCCCGGCGGCGCGCAGCCGTGTGAACAGCGCCTCCTGCTTCGCAGCGAGCGTGTCGTCGGTCACCGGCTCCATCGTGCGCAAGCTAGCCCCGTTCTGGTTCTCGAGATTCCCAACTTCAGAACCGCCGCTGCCGCGCCGTTGTCTTGTCCCGCGGCTTCTGCGAACGATCACGCATGCGAGGGGGAACCGGGATGTCGAAGGTGCGCGTCGGGATCGTGTATGGCGGCCGCTCGGTCGAGCACGAGGTCTCGATCAGCTCTGCGACGTCGATCCTGCAAGCGCTCGACCCCTCGCGCTACGACGTCTCGCTGATCGCGATCTCGCACGACGGCCGCTGGCACATCGGCGGGCCGAAGATGCTGCCGGCGGCGGTCGTGAACGCGCCCGAGGTCACGCTGCCCGCGATTCCGGGGGAACGCACTTTGGTGTCGGCGGACGACGGCAAGGCCGCCGCGCAGCTCGATGTGATCGTGCCGATCGTGCACGGCACCGGCGGTGAGGACGGCTGCCTGCAGGGCTTCCTCGAGCTGGCGGGCGTCCCATACGTCGGCTCGGGCGTGCTCGGCTCCGCGATCCAGATGGACAAGGATGTCAGCAAGCGACTTCTCAGGGGAGCCGGCGTTCCGGTCGTGCCGTGGGTGACGGTGCGCAAGCACGAGCTCGCAGCGGAGAAGGCGGTCGTCGAGCGCGTGCTGCGCGAGATCGGGCTGCCGTGCTTCGTGAAGCCCGCGAACACGGGCTCATCGGTGGGAATCAGCAAGGTGAAGACGCGCGCCGAGCTCGCGCCCGCGCTGCGCGAGGCCGCGCGCTACGACGAGAAGCTGCTCGTCGAGCAGGCCGTCGACGCGCGCGAGATCGAGATCGCGGTGTTAGGGAACGAGCGGCCCGAGGCGTCCGTGCCGGGCGAGATCGTCCCGCACAAAGAGTGGTACGACTACGAAGCGAAGTACGTCGACGAGCGCACCGAGCTGATCGTGCCGGCGAGCGTGCCCGAGGCCGTGAGCGCCGAGCTGCAGCGGCTCGCAGTGCTGGCGTTCACGACGCTCGAAGGGGCGGGGCTCGCGCGCGTCGACTTCTTCGTCGAGCGCGGGACGGATCGGATCTGGCTGAACGAGCTGAACAGCCTGCCGGGTTTCACCGAGGTCTCGATGTATCCGCGGCTCTGGCAGGCGAGCGGGCTTCCGTATCCAGCGCTGCTCGATCGCTTGATCGAGCTCGCGCTCGAACGCGGGCGGAATCGCGAGAGGCTGGAGCGGGAGTACAAGCGGGGGTGACTCGCCAGCGGGCGTGCGGCAACGTGGCTCCCTGATGACTCGCGACGCCCAGCGCAAGCTTGCATCGGTAGTGATGCTCGCCGCCGCCTGCGCAGCCGCGGCGGCGGGCGTCTACACGGGCTTCCTCCTGGAGCGCCCGTACCTGGGCATCCTGCCGGCCGCGTTCGCCATCCAGGGTCTGCGTGGCCTCTTGCTCGCGGGCTTGGATCCTTCGCTCGACGGGCACGACTTCGTCAGCGATCCCACGAGCGCGCTGCGCCTTCGCTTCGAGCAGAGGCGCGGGCGACGTGGGAACGTAGTCGAGTTGTACGACGAGAAGATCGTCATCACGTCGCAGGCGCTCGGGAATCGGCATCGGTTCGCGGTCCCCTACGAGAGCCTCCTCCGCGATCCGATCGCATTCACGGAGCCGCGTGAAGCGATCCCGCGCTGGCTCTTCGTGACGCTTGCCTTGTTTGGACTGCTCGGCCTGTTGTTGGTCGTGGTGAACGACGACGAGGCCGAGCGCCGCTTGTACCTCTTGTTCGTGATGGGGATCGGCTTCCTCGGGTTCGCGCTCTGGCGCCTCGAGGTTCGGCCAGCAGTTCCCCTGCTTCAGCTGAGCGAGAGCGATCCGGCGCTCGTGCTGTTCGCGGATCAGCCTTCGCCGGCGGCGGTGGGCGAGTGCGTGAAGGCGATGCGAGAGCGGAAGGCCAGCTACTTGGCGGAGCACCAAGGCCATGTCACGTCGGGCCCGCTCGTCGACACGCTGGAGCGCCTCTTCGGCCTTAAGCAAGCCGGAGCGATCACGGACGAGGAGTACGAGCGGCTGAAAGCGGAGGCCTTGAAGACATCTGTCCCGGCGAATGGAGAACGGCCCGGGCAATACGTCTGAGCCTCGCCGAGAGGACGGCTCGGAAGCGCGCCATCGGCCGGTTAGCCTGCGCTCCATGCGCATCCTCGGCCTCGATCACGTCGTACTGCGCGTGCGCGATCTCGACGCGGCGCTGCGGTTTTATCAGGGCGCCCTCGGCTGCGCGGTCGAGCGGCGGATCGACGCGCTCGGGCTGGTTCAGCTGCGCGCCGGGGCGGCGCTGATCGATCTCGTGCCCGTGGATTCGCCGCTCGGGAAGGCGGGCGGCGGCGCGCCCGCTCCGGACGGGAAGAACGTCGATCACGTCTGCCTGCGCATCGACTCGTTCGATGCGGCGGCACTCGCGGCGTCCCTGAGAAGTCATGGCGTCGAGCCCGGTGAGGTGGGCACGCGCTACGGCGCCGAGGGAAATGGGCCGTCGATGTACGTGCGCGATCCGGATGGAAATGTGGTCGAGCTGAAAGGGCCGCCCGACGCGTGAGTTACTGGCGCGCCGACTGCGCGGGGCGGCGCTCGGACTCGGCCGCCGCGAGCCCGACCTTCCGCCCCGTCACCCACGCCCACAAGAAGTTGAAGCCGCCGATGCGGCCGGTGACGTCGAGGATCTCGCCGGCGAAGTAGAGGCCGGGGGCGAGGCGCGATTCGAGCGTGCGAGTCACGACCTCGTCGAGCGCGACCCCGCCGCCGGTGACCTCCGCCGTGCGGTAGCCCTCGTCGCCGGCGATCTCGAGTGAGCAGTCGCCCAACACCTCCGCGAGGCGCGCGCGCGGCTCGCGCGAGAGGCGCGCGAGCGCGCAGCTCGGATCGACCGCGGCGCGCGCGAGCAGCACGTCGGCGAGGCGCCGCGGGAGATGCGCGCGCAAGAGGTTCTGCACGCTGCGCGCGCCGCCTTCGCGCAGGCGCGCGTCCCAGGCGGCGACGTCGTCGCCGAGCCAGGCTGCGCGCAGCGCGACGCCCTGATGATCCGCCCGCGCGAGCCAGTGCGAGATGTCGAGCACGACGGGACCGCTGACGCCGCGGTGCGTGAACAGCAGATCGCCTGTGCGAGCCTCGAGCAGCCGCCCGCCGCGGAAGACGCTGAGCCGTGCGCGCACGCTCACGCCGGCGAGCTCGGGCCAGTCGTGCCCCGGCGTGAGCAATGGAACGAGCGCCGGATAGCGCCGGCGCAGCCGATGCCCAAGACGCTCCGCGGCCTGATAACCCCAGCCGTCGCTTCCGGTCTTCGGAAGCGACAGCCCGCCCGTGCAGAGCGCGACGCGCGCGGCGCGAATTCGCTCGCCGCTCGCGAGCGCCAGCTCGAAGCGAGCGTCATCCGCCCCGCCCGCGTTCGCTGCGCGCAGCTCGCTCACGCGCGCGCCTGCGCGCAGCGTGACGCCGGCGCGCGCGCACGCACCGAGCAGCGCGTGCGTGACTTCGCTCGGATCGTCGCTCGCGGGAAACACCTTCCCGCTCGCCTCGACCTTCAGCGCGATGCCGAGCTCGTGTTCGAAGAACGCGCGGACGTCGGCGAGCGGCCACGAGAGCAGCACGTTGCGGAGCGCGTTCCGCGAGCCCTCGCTGTGGAAGTCCGCGGGCTCCGCGCGCGAAGGCAGCACGTTGCAGCGGCCGCCGCCGCTGACGCGAATCTTCGCGCCCGGCTTCGCGTGCGATTCGAGCAGCAGCGTCCGCACGCCGCCGCGCGCGGCGAACAGCGCCGCGAGCAGCCCGGCCGCCCCGGCGCCGATCACGACCAACGGCCAGACGTCGCCCGCAGCGTGCTCCGCGCTCACGGGAGCCGAAATCCGACCGCGTGCTCGCGCATTCCGACGGCTCGCCAGAACTCACACGCGCGCTGGTTGTAGATCAACACGTCGAGCGCGAGCACCGCGCCGCGCGGAACGCAGCGTGCGCGGAACAACGCGAACGCCTCGCGCCCGACGCCCCTCCGCCGCTCCGCGCGGGCGACGAAGAATTGGCGCAGGTAGACACCGCCCTCGTCCGGCCGAAACAGCGCGTAGGCGACGGGCGCGCCGCGCTCCTCGAAGACGGCCGCTTCGTAGTCGCCGCGCAGCCAGCCGCGCATCCGCAGCTCGAGCTGGCCGACGGTCATCGGGTTGTCCGCGCCCTCGTCCTCGATCAGCTCGCGATTCCACGCCGCGAGCTGCGGAAGGTCGGCCTCGCTCGCGCTTCGAAGCTCCACTCTCGGTCTCGCCCTCGCGCCGCGCGCACATCCGGGCTTTCATCGCGCGGCGAGGAGAACACGATGACGCAGGAAGAGCGGAACCGCGCGCTGGTGCTTCGGTTCTGGGACACGGTCTACGTCGCGCGCGATTACGACGCGGTCGGGCGCTTCTTCACCGAAGACGGCTTGTATCAGGACGTCTCGGCGCCGGATCCCGGCGGCGTCGGACCCGCCGGCGTTTCGCGCCGGCTCCGCATCGGGCACGAGCCGGTGCAGGCATTCGATCACGAGATCCACCGGATGATTTGTCAGGGCGACGTCGTGATGACCGAGCACACCGAGACGTGGAAGTTCCACACCGGCGAGGTGATCCCGCTGCCGTTCGTGTCGGTGCAGGTGATCCGCGGCGACAAGATCGCGCTCTGGCGCGACTACTCGGATCTCACCCAACTGCTGGGCAAGATGCCCAAGTGGTGGCTCGAGCACATCGCAAAGGCGGCGAGCGCGCCCGAGCTCGCACCGGCGCGCTGATGCGCGGCTTATCAGGGAGGGCGGTGCTCGTGACCGGCGCCGCACGCGGGATCGGGCGCGCGATCGCGCAGCGGCTCGCGCAGGAGGGCTGCGCGGTGGGCGTGCTCGACCTCGAGCTCGCGAACGCGGAGCGCGCCGCCGCGGAGCTGCGCGCGAGCGGCGCGCGCGCCGCCGCGTTCGCGGCCGACGTCTCCGACTACGCGGCGGTCGAGCGCGCCGTCGCCGCGTTCGACGACGAGGGCGGCGGCATCGCCGGGCTCGTGAACAACGCCGGCTGGGACCGCCCGGCGCAGAAGTTCGCGGAGACGGACCCGGCCGCGTGGCAGCGCATCGTCGACGTGAACTTCTACGGCCCGTTGAACGCGACGCGCGCAGTGCTGCCGCGTCTGCTCGCGCGCGGGCGCGGGCGCATCGTGTTCATCGCATCGGACGCGGGCCGCGTCGGCTCCGGCCGCGAGGCCGTCTACTCGGGATGCAAAGGCGGCGTGATCGCGTTCGCGAAAGCGGTGGCGCGCGAGGTCGCGCGCAGCGGAGTGACACTGAACTGTGTCGCGCCCGGCCCGACCGAGACCGCGCTACTCGCGGGCATCGATCCCACCGGCAAGCTCCAGCAGTCGCTCGCGCGCGGCGTGCCGATGGGCCGGATCGGACAGCCGGACGATCTCGCGGGCGCGGTCGCGTTTCTGCTCTCGGACGACGCCGGCTACGTGACGGGGCAGACGCTCTCGGTGTCGGGCGGCCTCACGATGGCTTGAGCAGCGAGCTCGCCGCGACGGCGCGCGCAGGCTCGGCGGCGCCGGCCGTGAGCGGCCCCGGACGCGCGCTCGGGATGCTCTCCAGCTCGCCTGCGCTCGCCGCCCTTCTCGCCCAGACGTAACGCAGCGCGCCGCCGGGCACGACCCCGCGCGCGCCGATCTCGACGAAGCCCGCGCCGCGCAGCGCGGCCTCGAGCCGCTCGGGCTCCGGCAGCGGCGCCAGATTCGAATGCGCGCGCAGGAACAGATCGAAGGTCGCCAGTGTCGCGCGTGCGCCGGAGAGCCGCGCGAGCGGCCCGTCGACCAGTACCGGCGTCTGAATCGCGAGCAGGCCGCCCGGCGCGAGGTGCTCGTGCACGCGCGCGAACAGCGCCGGCCAGCGTGCCTCCGCGAAGTAGTGGAGGTTGTTATTGAGCAGCGCGAGATCGAAGCTCGTGCTGAGCTCGAGCTGGAAGAAATCGCCGACGCGCACCTCGCCGCGCCGCTGCACGTGCGCCGCCTCGAGCCATTCCTGCGCGCGCTCCGCGACGCTCGCGTCGAGCTCGATGCCGATGCCGAGCGCGTCGCGATAGCGCGCGAGCAGGCCGGCGAGCATGCGGCCCTCGCCGCAGCCGATGTCGAGGATGCGGCG
>DASTOI010000791.1:0-2024 GCA_035762585.1 Myxococcota bacterium | reverse complement strand
TGGTCAGTCGAAGGGCCGGCCCACGCCGCCGGATCCTGGCCGAAGTACGCCCGCAGGAACATGTAGAGAGCTTCATGTCTCTCGCGCAACGGAACGGGCCGCTCGAAGAAGGTCTCGACCGCGACCGGAAAGAACTCTCGCGGGCCCGATCCGCCGTACGGATCGAGAACGGACTCGCCGAGCCGAGCCGTTTCCATCTCCCGTCCGTAGATCTCATCCCATTCGCGAACCTCCGCGGTGCGCAGGCCGCGAGGGAGTCCGGAAAGGCTGGCCGGTTCCTGGAGCAGGTGTGCGAGCTCGTGCAGGCCGACGTGGAAGCCGTCGGATTCGTTTTCGAAACTGTGCCGAAGCGCCGGCACGGAAATCACGACCGTTCCCCAATGATCGGCGAGACCGGCCAGTTCCTGCGGGCCGACGACGAAGTCTCGATCGAAGGAATCGGGGTAGAGCAGCACTTCCGCGACCTGCGACCACTCGTATTCCGGCCAGCCGGCTGACAACGTCGCCGCGGAAGCGGCTACGAGCAGCCGCAGGTCGTCATCCACTTTCATGTCTACGCCGGTGATGGACCGGCTGGTGATGAATCGTCGGACGTGTTCATCGAAGGTTGGCTTCAGCGCAGCCGGAAGTCGACCATAGTGAGGATAGGCGTCGGCAAGTTGCCGCCACCGTCGCCGGGGGAACTTCGGAGTCGGTCGCCGCTGCCACAGTGCCGACACGCTCAACGCACGCCGGTGGAGCGGGGCGCCCCTTCCAGGTACTTCACGAACACGACCTCGTTGTGCTTCTCGTTGTAGATCAGCTCGTCGACGCTCTCGCGCGCCATCAGCAGGCCGAAGCCGCCGGGGCGCAGGTTCTTCGCTTCGCGGCGCTCGATGTGGGCCGTCGGATCCGCCGGGTGGCAGATCGCCGCGTGATCCAGTCTCGCCAGGTCGAATCCCAACCCCGGATCCGCGATGCGGTAGAGCACCATGCGGGCCGCGCGCAGGTACGAGACACGGACCTTGCGCCGGGGGTTGAGCTTGCCGCCCCATTCCACCGCGTTCATCAGCAGCTCGCGGAACGCGAAGCCGACCGACTCACGCACCTCGGGATCGAGATCGGCGTCGAGGTGCGCGACGACGTCGTTCACGCGCTCGGCCGCGGCGCGCGTGCACGGCACCAGCAGCTCGACCCAGTCCTGCCGCGCCGAGATCACGTCGATCGGCGGCGGCGGCGGACGTTCCAGCACGCCGCGGACCAGATCGAGCAGCGCGTCAGGATCGATCGGCTTGCGAACGAACTCGGTGGCGTGGCGCTTCATGGAGTGGAGCAGCGTCGTCGACGTGTCGTCCGCCGTCACCATGATGACCCGCAGGCGCGGCTTTCGTTTCCGCAGCCGCTCGAGCAGTTCGAGCCCGCTCATCCGCGGCATCCACACGTCGAGGAGGATCAGATCGAAGCGGCCGCGCGCCAGCCGTCTGAGCGCGTCCTCGCCGTCCCTCGCGGAGGCGACCTTGTACCCGCCTGACGTGAGCAGTTGCTCGAGCAGGCGCCGCGACGCGCCGTCATCCTCGACGATCAGGATGCGACTCACCGGCGTCTGCGCGCGCCCGCCTTCGCCCCTCGTGCAGACGGGCTTCGGCGCGGCGAGCCTTTCTTTGGCGCTCGTCGGCGGGTTGAACGCGAGCGTTGCGTCCTCTGCCGCGGGGCTTGCCCGCCGGAGCCTTGGCGAAGGCGGGTGGCGAGCTCTTCGAGCGCGGCCTCGAGATCGGCGTGGGCCTCGCGCGCCGCCTCCAGATTTCCCGATCGTCCGAGGCTCTCGAGCCGGCTCGACGCGTCGGCCGCCGGCCGTCCGCCGACGGCGGCCGCCGATCCCTTCAACGCGTGAGCCGCCTGGCGGATCCGCTCGGGATCGCCGGCCGCTGCGGCGTTCCGCAGCGCTACAACCTTCTCCGGCAGCTCGGCGAGGAAGATCCGCGCTAGCTCGCGCATCAGCTCCAGATCCCCACCGGCGAGCTTCAGCGCATCCGCTTCGTCGACCA
>DASTOI010000790.1:0-17076 GCA_035762585.1 Myxococcota bacterium | reverse complement strand
TTGAACAGCAGGTGGAAGCCGCCGCCGTGGAGCCACATGTAGGTGGCGGCGCGCCAGATCTCGCCGCGCCAGAAGCTGTCGTCCATCCACCCCTGCGTCGTGAACGCGGCCGAGCCGCCGAACTGCTGGATCAGGTAGATGACGACGTTGGCGCCGATCAGCCACTTGATGACGTCGGGCGTGAAGGCCGGCCCGAATCGCATCTGTGCGCCGCGTCCGTACACATTCGCTCCACACGCTGGGAGAGCATCGACCGGCCGCGACGCCTTCCGGCGTGCGCCGACCGGCAGCTCTGGGCCGGTCGGGGGTTCGAAAAATTGCGTCGCGCGGGGGGCGCATCGCCGCGCGATGGGGCCAAGCTAACGGCGCGCCGTTTGCATCGTCAACAAAAAACGACTGCGCGTCAGCTGCGCAGACTCGACGGCGCGAACACGTCCAGCGCCTCCGCGGCCTCGGCCGGAGACAGGCCGGTCAAGTCGACGACGGGTAGATCGACCCGGAGCTCCGCGCGCATGCGCGCGAGCTGCGCCCGCGCTGCCGCGTCGCCGCCGCACAGGACCGCTCGCGGGATCTCGGGATCGGGGACGGCGGCGAACCAGGGATGGAAGCGGCGGAACGCCTCGGTCAGCGCCGCCCCTCCCGGCGCGACGCGCGGCCGCGCGAAGATCTGCAGCACACGCTCGACCGCGGCCGGCGCGCGCCCTCGCTTCCCGCAAGCAGCCTCGAATGCACGATCGGCCGCCGCGATCCGCTCCGGCAGCGGGATGACGTTGATGTTCCACGCGTCCGCGTGCTCGGCGACGAGCCCGAGCATCCGCGCGCCCGCCGCGGCCAGCTCGATCGGCGGCGGGCTCGCGAGCGCCGGACGAACGCGCGCTCCCTCGAGCGCGACGAAGCGCCCGCGCCGCGTCACGACCTCGCCGCGCCAGAGCGCGCGCAGCGCGGCGAGCGTCTCGTCCAGCCACGCGATGCGGTCGGCGGCGGGCGGAAACGGGAGGCCGAACGCGCGGTCGGCCGGATGCGCGCCGATCGCGAGGAACGCGCGCTGGCGGCCCGGCGCGATGCGCTCGAACGTCGCGATCGACTGTGCGAGCCGCGCCGCGTTCCAGTGGTGCACGAGCCGAATCGATGCGAGCCGGATGCGTTCGGTGCGCTGCGCGAGCGCCGTCAGCACGGTCCAGCCGTCGAGCACGTCGCGGTCGCCGAGGCTCGCAAGCTGCGAGACGTCGCCGTCGACGTACGCCGCCGCATAGCCGAGCGCCTCGGCGCGCTGCACGAGCCCTAACAGCTCCTCGAACGCGAGCTGATGCCAGGTGAATGCGACCGCGGTCGCGTCAGCCCGCTCGCGCCCCCGCGGCGGCGGGGCGCTCACTTCAGCGCGCCCACGTGGCGCGCGGCGAGCAGCAGCGCGAGCGCGCTCTTCGCGTCGCGCAGCTCGCCGGACCAGATCATCTCGAGAGCGCGCGCGAGCGGCGTCGCGACGACTTCGATCACCTCGTCGTGCTCGAGCGCCTGCGGCACGGGCGTCAGCTCGAACGCGGCGAACAGGTGGATCACCTCGTCCGTGAAGCCCGGCGTCGTGAAGATGGAGCTGAGCGGCACGAGCTTGCCCGCGCGCCGCCCAGCTTCCTCCGCGAGCTCTTTGTGCGCGCAGACCTCGGGCGTGTCGCCGTCGAGCTTGCCGGCGGGGACCTCCCAGATGAAGCCGGCCGCCGCGTGACGGAACTGGCGGATCAACAGCACCGTGCGCGGATCCTCGAACGGAACGACGGCCGCGGCGCCCGGGTGCCGCACCATGTCGAGCGCGACGGTGCGACCGTTCGGCAGCACCGCGTCCTCGACCTGCACCGTGAACGAGCGCCCGCGGTGGACGACGCGGGTGGTCATCGCGCGCGCCGCGCGCGCGCAACGCGGGCGCCGGCGCGCTCCGGCTCGATCCTGCCCGCGCTCGGGCACTCGGCCGCGATCGGGCACGCCCCGCAGCGCGGTCGCTGCGCGGTGCAGCAGACGCGCCCGTGGTGGATCACGCGCAGCGTGTACGGCGTCCACTCGCGCGGCGCGAGCAGCGCCGCGAGCTCGCGCTCGATCTCGTCCGGCTCCTCGCTGCGCGTGAGCGCGAGCCGGCGGTTCACCCGCTGCATGTGCGTGTCGATCGCGAGGCCCGGCTCGCCGAACGCGACGCCGCGCACGACGTTCGCCGTTTTGCGCGCGACACCGCGCAGCGTCACGAGCGCGTCGAGCGCGCGCGGCACCTCGCCGCCGAAGTCGGCGACGATGCCGGCGGCCGCCGCCTGGATCGACTTCGTCTTCTGCCGGTAGAACCCGGTCGGGCGCACGATCGCTTCGACGTCCGCGGGATCGGCCGACGCGAGCGCCTTCGGCGTCGGGTACTTCGGGAACAGCTGCGCCGTGACCTCGTTCACTTTCGCGTCGGTGCACTGCGCGGACAGGATCGTCGCGATCAGGAGCTCGAACGCATTGCGGTGAGCGAGCGCGCAGCGCGCGTCCGGGTAGGCGCGCGCGAGCCGCTTCGCGATACGGCCCGCGCGTGCGCGGCGCGCCTGGTGGCTCTCGGTCGGCATGGCGTGCGACGGTAGCCGCAGCTCACGGTTCGACTTCGCTCGCCTTCGGCTCGCTGCGCGCGGCTCTACGCGCCGCTTGCGCGTGCTCCTCGTGCTGGCTCCGAAGCGCGCGGCATGAGAACGTCAGCGCCACGGCAGCGAGGGCTCGATGAAGCTGCAGGAGAAGATGGTCGCGATCGCGCTCGGGGAGCACGGCGAATCGCTCGAGGGGACGTTCCTCGCCGGCAGCGCCGGAGACGACCGCGGCGCCGTGATCGCGCCGCCGCATCCGCTGTACGGCGGCAGCATGGAGTCGCCCGTCGTCTCCGAGGTGGCGTTCTCCTGCCACCGCGCCGGGATCGCGACGCTGCGCTTCAACTGGCGCGGCGTCGGCGCGAGCGCGGGCGAGCCGAGCGGCGCTGCCGAGATCGCGGACGATGATTACGGCGCCGCGCTCGCGCATCTCGCCGAGACGGTGCCCGGCGCGCTGCTCGCGTGCGGCTACTCGTTCGGCAGCGCCGCCGCCGTGCACGCGGCCGAGCGCTCGCCGCGCGTGCGCCGGCTCGTGCTGGTCGCGCCGCCGCCCGCGCTGATTGCGCCTGAGCGCATCACGGCCCTGCGCGCACGCACGCTGGTGATTACGGGCGATCGCGACGGCTTCGTCTCGATCCCAGCGCTGAGCGGCGCGTTCGCGCAGAGCGCGAACGTCACCCTCCGCGTGCTGCCCGGCGTCGACCACTTCTTCATGGACGGCCTCGCCGCGCTCGGGCGAGAGGTGAGCGAGTGGCTCGGCGGCGATGCCTAGAAGTCGAGGCGCCGCTTGCGCTCCGCGACCGCCTCGCCGGTCTCACCGGACGACGCCGGCGCGCTGCGCTCGAGCGGCTCGGTGCCGCTGAGGAACGCCTGCGTCATCACGTACTTGCTCGGGGCGCCGGCGAGCTTGCCGGTCTTCGTGTCGACGCGAACGAAGCTCACGCCGTCGGGCGCTGCCGGCGGCGCCGGCTTGCGCTCCGCGAGCGCGGCTTTCATGTACTCCATCCAGATCGGCAGCGCGGCGCGGCCGCCGGTCTCCTTCGGCCCGAGCACGTCGCGCGCGTCGATGCCGACCCACACACCGGTCACGACCTCGGGCGAGAAGCCGACGAACCACGCGTCGGTCTGATCGTTCGTCGTGCCGGTCTTGCCTGAGAGATTCGGGCCGAGGCTCGCCGCGCGGCCGGCCGTTCCATTCGGGTGCTCGACCGGCGCGCGCAACGTCTGCGCGACGACGAACGCGTGCGCCGGCGCGATCGCGAACCCCGGCGGCGTGTCGAGCTTCGGAAACGGGCGATCCTCGACGATCTCCTCGACCGGGCCCGCGGGCACTTCGCCTTCGGGCTCATCCACGGCGCCGCCGAGCTCGCCGCCGCCTTCCTCGTCGCCGGCCGCGTGCTCGGCTTCGCTCTCGGCCACGACGAGCTGCCGCGTCGCGTCCTCCGGCGCGAGCTCCGCCTCGTCCTCGGCAGCCTCCTCGTCCTCGGGCTTCGCGACCGGCCCGTCGAGCGGGACGTTCTCGATCACGAGCTCGCCCTCGCGGTCGAGAACGCGCGCGATCAGCCGCGGCTCGACGAGCCTGCCGCCCGACGCGAACACGCCGTACGCGCGCGTCAGCTCGAGCAGCGTCATCGAGCTTGTGCCGAGCGCGAGTGAGAGGCC
Source organism: Myxococcota bacterium (assembly GCA_035762585.1). Lineage (GTDB taxonomy): Bacteria > Myxococcota_A > UBA9160 > UBA9160 > UBA6930 > VGRF01. Next base: position 12,820 of record DASTOI010000790.1, on the reverse strand, counting down.
CGTGTCGAGCTCCGACTTCACGCCGAGCGCACGCGCGAGATCGATCGTCGGCTGGAGCCCGACGTCCGAGAGGACGTAGACGGCGACGTTGTTGATCGAGCGCGCGAGCGCCTCGGTGAGCGTCAGCCTGCCCAGGAACTGGCGGCCGTAGTTCTCAGGGCGCCAGAGCGCGCCGCTGCCGTCGTCGTACACCGCGGGGCGGTCGTAGACGATCGTCGCCGGCGTGAAGCCATGCGCGAGCGCGCTCGCGTAGACGATCGGCTTGAACGCGCTGCCAGCCTGCCGGTGCGCCTGCGTCGCGCGGTCGAACTCGCTGTCGGCGAAGTCGTAGCCGCCGACGAGCGCGAGCAGGTCGCCCGTCTTCACGTCGAACGAGAGCAGCGCGCCCTGGACGTCCGGCGCCTGATAGAGCGACGCCGCGAGCGGCTCGCCGGGCTTCGCGTCCGCGGCGGGCGCGGTCAGCGCGAACAGCGCGACGTCGCCGACCGCCAGCGCCTGCGACAGCTTCGCGATCTCGGCGCCGTGCGAGCCGGACTTCTTCGCGTGCGCCCACTTCGTCGTCGCGAACGGCACGCTCGCCTCGACGCCGGCGCCGAACGCGACGCGCGCCGACTCCTGTTTGTCGTTCACCGCGAGCACGATCCCGGTGCGCGGCTTCTCGAAGAGCTCCGGCGCGAGCGGAGCACCGGCGGTGAGGGCATTCTTCTCCGCGAGCTTCGCGAGCTCCGCGTCGATCGAGCCCTTCTTCACGCTGCGCAGCGGGCCGCGGTAGCCGCGCCGATGGTCGAGCGCCTCGATGCCGCTGCGCAGCGCGCGCACGGCGGTCTCCTGCAGCGCGAGGTCGATCGTCGTCTCGATGCGCAGGCCGCCGCGCAGCACGAAGTCGTTACCGAGCTCCGCGACCAGCCGCCGCCGCACTTCCTCGGTGACGTAGGCCGCTGCCTCGAACGGACGCGTGTCGGGAGACTTCAGCGGCGGCGGCGCGAGGTTCGCTTCGTACGCCGCCTCGTCGAGAAAGCCGACGTCGCGCATGCGTGCGAGCACGTAGCGGCGGCGCTCCTCGGCGCGCGTCGGATTCAGGTGCGGCGAGAACTTGCCCGGCGCCTTCGGCAGCCCGGCGATCAGTGCGGCCTCGCTGGGCGTCAGCTCCGCGAGCGGCTTGTCGAAGTACGTGCGCGCCGCCTCGGCGACGCCGTACGCGCCGCTGCCGAAGTAGATGTGGTTCAGGTAGCGCCAAAGGATCGCGTCCTTGTCGAAGCGCTGTTCGATGCGGCGCGCGAGCACGACCTCCTTCGCCTTGCGCGTGTAGGTGCGCTCGGATGAGAGCAGGAGGTTCTTCGCGAGCTGCTGGGTGATCGTGCTCGCGCCCTGCGTCTCGTCGGTCGTGAACGTCACCCACGCGGCGCGCAGCATCGAGACGAAGTCGACGCCGCCGTGCTCGTAGAACGTGTCGTCCTCGGCGGCCAGGAATGCGTTCACGACGCCCTTCGGGATCTCGTTCATCGGCGTCAGCTGGCGGCGCTCTTCGTAGAACTCGCCGATCAGCGCGCCGTGGCGGTCGTAGACGCGGCTCGTGAGGGCGGGGCGGTAGTCGTCGAGCGCGCGCAGGTCGGGGAGGTCGCTGACGACCCACGCGTAGAGCCCGCCGAGCCCGACCCCGACCAGGGCCGCGAGCGCGCCGAGCCCGATGCCGGCGCGGATCAGCGTCCGTCTCGCCATCCCCGCCAATTCCCCCCGGAGGCTCGCGCACCGTAGCCGACGCGCGCAGCGCTGTTGTAATGAGCGGTCACCGCGCGCGCAGTCCTGAGGGAGAAACGTGTCCTCGAAACGCCTTTCGCTGGCCTTCGTGATGGACCCGGTGCCGGCGATCAACATCCAGGGAGACACGACCTTCGCGCTGATGCTCGAGGCGCAGCGCCGCGGGCATCGCGTCCACTACGTCGATCCGAACGACCTCGGCGTCCGCGACCACCGCGTGATCGCGAAGGCGCAGCCCGTGGAGCTGCGCCGCGAGCTCGGCAACCACGCGACGCTCGGCCCCGTGCGCCGCGCCGCGCTCGACGACGACTTCGACGTCGTGTTCCAGCGCAAGGACCCTCCGGTCGACGTCGCCTACGTGACGGCGACGCAGATCCTCGCGCTCTGCCGCCGCGCGCTCGTGCTGAACCGGCCCGAGGGCATCCTCGCGGCGAACGAGAAGCTCTACGCGATGCACTTCGCCGACGTGATGCCGGCGACGCTGATCGCGCGCGAGATCCCGCAGCTGATCGACTTCCTCGCCGAGATGGGCGGCGAGATGATCGTGAAGCCGCTCCACGGCAAGGGCGGCGAGGGCATCTTCCACGTCCGCAACGACGACCGAAACCTGTTCTCGATCCTCGAGCAGTCGACGCAGTTCGGCGCACGCCCGACGATCGCGCAGCAGTACCTGCCGGACGTGCGGCGCGGCGACAAGCGCATCCTGCTGATCGACGGCGAGCCGATCGGCGCCGTGCTGCGCGTGCCGGCGGAGCACGAGGCGCGCTCGAACCTCCACGTCGGCGGAAGGGCTACCAAGACCGCACTCGACGAGCAGGACCAGCGCATCATCGACAAGCTGCGGCCGTGGCTCGTCCGCGACGGCCTTTTCTTCGTCGGGATCGATGTGATCGGCGGCAAGCTGACCGAGGTGAACGTCACCAGCCCGACCGGGATCCTGGAGATGAACGCGCTCGACGGCGCCCGCTACGAGGAGCGCGTGCTCGAGGCGATCGAGGCGAAAGTCGCGAGCCGGTGAGGCCGTCCAGCGCCACGGAGCGGCGCAGACGCGCGCAGCGAGCCGCAGGCGAGCGGAGATCGAGAGCGGAGATCGATTAAGGCCTGAAGCTGCTAGCAACTCCGTCGATAAGCGCGCGCAGTTCCTATTGACACGCCCTCCGACGGCAGGAATGATGCGCGCCGTCGGACGCGGCCCCAATCCCCGGCCTCGTGCGGCTTCCTCCAAAGGCGCGCGGCGCTCCCGTGAGCGCCGGGCGTGTCTCGAACACACAAGGGGGGCCTCATGGCCGCAGCAAAAGTCGCGAAAGCGGGCATCAAGCGTGAGAAGGACTGGCTCTACTTCCTCGATCGCCGAGGCAACGTGAGCCGCGTGCGCCGGGCCGAAGGCGGCGGGAAGGCGCGCAAGGGGACGATGCAAGTCGTCGCCAAGGTCGGCGTCCAGAAGGAGGACGGATACCTCTACTTCATCGACAAGGACGGCGACGTCTCGCGCGCGAAGATGGTGCGCCGCGGCAAGGGCACACGGCGCAAGGCCGCGAAGAAGTCGACCGGCCGACGGCGAACGCGCTAAGCGCGACTTCAGCAACGAAAGGGGTCGGCGCCGTACGGGCGCCGGCCCCTTCTCCTTTCGTTCCCGCGCTTCGCTCCGTGCCGCCGCGGCCGCCCAGCGCCCGACTTTGCAAGCTGGCAAGGTCTGACCCCGCTCCAGATCCGCTGCGGTTTTTTGCCCTGACCAGTAGATCCCCCTAGCAAGCGAAGCGCGCAGCGAGGCGGAGTCCTCGGAGCCGAGCGGAGTCGAACGGTGGCCTCCGCGCGCGCCGGACCCTCGGCGTGCGGTGATCGCGCATCCTGAGTCAGTCTCCTAGCCTGCGCGAGCGCCTCATGTCCGACCCTGAGAACGTCATCGCCGCCGCGCGCCAGGAGCCGGGCGCGCATCCGTACACGATTCTCGTCGTGGACGACGAGCCGGCGATCCTCGAGTCGATCGAGCTCACGCTCGGCGACGATTACCGCGTGCTCACCGCGCTCACGGCGCGCGAGGCGCTCGTCGTGCTCGAGCGCGAGGAGATCGCGCTGATCATCGCGGATCAGGTGATGCCGCAGATGAGCGGCGCGGCGCTGCTCGAGCGCGCGGTCGCGATCCAGCCGCGCGCGGTGCGCATGATGCTGACCGGCTACGCCGACGTGAACGCGATCATCCACGCGATCAACGACGGCAAGATCTACCGCTACATCCAGAAGCCCTGGGAGCCCGATCAGCTTCGCCTCGACGTGAAGCACGCGCTCGAGGCTCACCGGCTCACCGCCGAGAACGCGCAGCTCGCGAGCGCGCTCGCGATCGCGAACGAGAAGCTGCGCGCCGAGAACCTCTACCTGCGTCGCCAGGTGCAGCGCGACTACGCGTTCGACCAGCTGATCGGCGCGAGCCCGAGCATGCAGCGCGTGTTCGACGTGATGCAGAAGGTCGCGCAGACCGACGCGACCGTGCTCGTGACCGGCGAGACCGGCACCGGCAAGGATCTCGTCGCGCGCGCGATCCATTATGCGGGAGCGCGCAAGGAGCATCGCTTCGTCGCGCAGAACTGCGGCGCGCTGCCCGACACGCTGCTCGAGAGCGAGCTGTTCGGGCACAAGCGCGGCGCGTTCACCGGCGCGCACGCGGACAAGAAGGGCCTGTTCGAGATCGCCGACGGCGGCACGATCTTCCTCGACGAGATCGGCGAGACCGAGCCCGGCATGCAGGTGCGCTTGTTACGGGTGCTGCAGGACGGCGAGATCCGCCCGCTCGGCTCCTCGGAGACGCGGCGCGTCGACGTGCGCATCATCGCGGCCACCAATCGCGATCTCACGCGGCTGGTCGAGCAGGGCCGCTTCCGCGAGGACCTCTTCTATCGGCTGCGCGTGGTCGAGATCCGGCTGCCCTCGCTGCGCGAGCGGCGCGAGGACATCCCCGCGCTCGCGCATCACTTCCTCGACCGCGCGAACGCGAAGATGCGGCGCTCGCTCGACGGCTTCACGAACGCGGCGATGGATCGGCTGTGCGCGCACCAGTGGGCCGGCAACGTGCGGGAGCTCGAGAACGAGATCCAGCGGGCGGTCGCGCTCGCCGGAGACGAGAAGACGATCGGCGCGGAGATGCTCTCGGAGCACGTGCGCGGCCCGACGCCGGTGCAGGGCGCGAAGGGCATCGTGCTGCCCGCCGAGACCGACCTGAATCGCGCGCTCGAGGCGCTCAAGGCCGCGATGATCCAGGAGGCGCTGAAGAGCGCCGGCAACGTGACGCGCGCGGCGGAGAAGCTCGGCGTTCCGCGCCAGTCGCTCCAAAAGATGGTGAAGCGCCTCGGCTTGCGGGAGAACGCGGACGACGAGTGACGCCCGGAGCCGGGGACGTGCGGTCAGCGAATCCCCTTCCAGCTCCGCAGCCATGCCCAGGCCGTGCGCACGATCGTGTCGAGCTGGGAGTAGCGCGGCCGCCAGTCGAGCTCGCGCATGAAGCGCGACGCGTCGGCGACCAGCACCGGCGGATCGCCCGGGCGCCGCGGCGCCTCCTCGAACGGCACCGGGCGGCCGATCGCGCGGCCGATGCCCTCGATCACCTCGCGGTTGCTGCGGCCGATGCCGGTTCCGAGGTTGAACCCGCCGCCGGCTCTGCCTGATGACAGCGCCTCGATCGAGCGCAAGTGCGCGTCGGCCAGATCGGTGACGTGGATGTAGTCGCGCACGCAGGTGCCGTCGGGCGTCGGGTAGTCGGTGCCGTAGAGCTGGAGCTTCGGCCGCAGGCCGGCCGCCGCCTCGAGCGCGACCGGGATCAGATGGATCTCCGGCTCGTGGCACTCGCCGAGGCCGCCGTCCGGATCCGCGCCGCACGCGTTGAAGTAACGCAGCGCGGCCCAGCGCAGCCCGTGCGCGCGCGAGGCGTCTGCGAGCATGCGCTCGACCATCCACTTGCTCGCGCCGTACGGATTGATCGGCTGCTGCGGCGTCGTCTCGACGATCGGCTGCTGCTCCGGATGCCCGTACGTCGCCGCGCTCGATGAAAGCACGAACGCGCGCACGCCGTGCGCGAGACACTCGGCGATCAGGTTCGCGCTGCCGGCGACGTTGTTGCGGTAGTAGAGCATCGGCTTCGCGACCGACTCGGCGACCGACAGCGACGCCGCGAAGTGGAGCACGCCGTCGATCGGGCCGTGCTCGCGAAAGAGCCGTGCGAGCGCCGCACGGTCGCCGGCGTCGGCGACGACGAGCGGGGCGCCCTGCACGAACTCCGCGCGCCCGGCGCGCAGATCGTCGATCACGACCGCCTCGTGTCCCGCGCGCAAGAGCGCGCGCAGCGCATGGCTGCCGATGTACCCCGCGCCGCCGGTCACGAGCAGACGAGCCAAGAATCCTCCGAGGCGCGTGGTAATTTGCGCGCGCAATGGAAGTCATACACACCGCGGAGTTCGAGACGCCATGCGGTGTGATGGGGTGCGCGTCGACCGAGCGCGGCCTGTGCTTCATCGAGCTGCCGCGCGCGAGCGGGCGCGGCATCGCCGGCTGGGCGCGCCGCTTCGCTTCGTCGTCGCGCATCGTCTCGGGCTACGCGCCGAACCGGGCTGCGATCGCGCAGATCCAGGACTACCTCGGCGGCAAGCGCGAGACGTTCCGCGTCGAGCTCGACCTGCGCGCGACCGGCTTCCAGATCCGCGTCTACGCGGCGCTGCTCGAGATCCCGTACGGCGAGGTGCGCAGCTACGGCGAGATCGCCGAAGCGATCGGCGAGCCGGCCGCCGCGCGCGCGGTCGGCGCTGCGGCCGGCGCGAATCCATTGCCGCTCGTCGTTCCGTGTCACCGCGTCGTCGCCGCGCACGGCAAGCTCGGCGGCTTCGGCGGCGGCGTCGTGCTGAAGAAACGCCTGCTCGCTCTCGAGCATGGCCGCCCGCAGCGGGGTGAGCTGCTGTGAACTTTCTTCACGGCCGCTCGAGCTTCAGCGGATCACTTCGCCCGCGGCGAGCGCGATCAGGAACTGATCGACCGGCAGTACGCGCAACGCGCCGATCTTCAGCGCGTGCTCGCCGCGGTACACGCCGAACGCCCGGGTGATCCGGCCGGACGCCGCCAGCTCGACCAGCGCGGCGCCGTCCTCGCGCCGCCACGTCTTGCCCGCCTTCACTTCGATCCCGACGGCGCGCGAGCCGCGCGTCCACACGAAGTCGACCTCCGATCCGCTCGGCGTGCGCCAGTAAGCGAGCTCGCCTCCGCTGCCCGAGCGATCGAGCCAAGCGCGCAGCTCGTGGAGCACGTAGGTCTCGAGCAGGCCGCCGCGTTCCTCGTCCGCGATCGCTTCGTGGAGCCGCCGGCGCAGCGCGCGCACGAGCCCGGCGTCGAAGAAGTAGAACTTCGCGTGCGCGATCTCCTTCACCTTTGCGCGCGGGCGCCACGCCGGCAGCCAAAAGCCGATCAGCGTGTCGATCAGGATTTCGAAGTAGCCCTGCACGGTCGGCCGGGCGATCGCCGCGTCGCGCGCGACGCCCGCGACGTTCACCACCTGAGCGTTCACCGTCGCCGCGATGTCGAGGAAACGCGCGAACGAGTCGAGCTGCTTGACGACCGCTTCCTGTCGAATCTCCTGCGCCAAGTAGTTCTCGGCGTAGGCCTCGAGCGGCGCGATTCGATCGGCATCGCTCCGGGCGGACCACACGGCCGGCAACGTCCCGAAGCGCAGCGCCCGCTCGACGCGGAAGCCAGCGCCGATCTCGGCCGCGCAGAGCGGGAAGAAGCGGCGATTCACGGCGCGCGCCGGCAGCAGGTTCGCGCCGCCCCGACGCAGATTGCGGGCGCTCGAGCCGGTCAGCGCGAAGCGGTAGCGAGAGCCGTGGCGCGTGATCAGGCGCTGCACTTCGTCGAGCAACGCGGGCGCCCGCTGCACTTCATCGACGACCACCCAACGCTTGCCCGGAAGCGCCGAGACCTCGGCTCCGAATCGCGCCGGGTCGCGCACGAAGCGAACCAGCTCGCGCTCGCTCAGCAGGTCGACCCAGTGCGCGGTGGGCAGGGCGCGCCGCAGCCACGTCGTCTTGCCGGTCCCGCGTGGCCCGAACAGGCAGAAGGTGCGATCGGGCGGGGTGGCCAGCCGTGCATACATCGCCAGCAGAATGACGGCAAAAAATGCTCCCGGTCTATACAGGCGAAAAGCGGTCCTCCGGGACGGCGGGGTCTGCGGCCGGCTGGCGTTTTCACACCTGCGCGAGCGCCTGCTCCAGATCCGCGATCAGGTCGGCCGAGTCCTCGATGCCGCACGCGAGCCGCACGAGCGTGTCGGTGATGCCCCAGCGCAGGCGTTCTTCGCGCGGCTGATCCCAGTACGACATCAGCACCGGCATCTCGATCAGCGACTCGACGCCGCCCAGGCTCGGCGCGATGTACGGGATCCGACACGCGTCGACGAAGCGGATCGCGGCGTCGATCTCACCGGCGATCTCGAACGTGACGACGCCCGCGAAACCCTTCATCAGCCGCGTCGCGACCGCGTAGTCCGGGTGCGAAGGCAGGCCCGGGTACCAGACCCGCTTCACCTTCGGGTGCGCCTCGAGGAAACGCGCCACCGCCATGCCGTTCTCGTTGTGGCGTGCGACGCGCAGCGCGAGCGTCTTCATTCCGCGCAGCAGCAGATGGCTCGCGCCCGGGTCGAGGATCCCGCCCAGCACGCCGACCGCCTCGCGGATCGGCTTGATTTGCGCAGCGCTGCCGGCCGCCACGCCCGCGATCAAGTCATTGTGGCCGCCGAGATACTTCGTCGCGCTGTGGATCACGAGATCCGCGCCGTCCGCGAGCGGCGCGTGGTTCACCGGCGACGCGAACGTCGAGTCGATGATCACGCGCACGCCGCGCTCGTGCGCGATGCGCACCGCCTCGGGCACGTCGATCACGCGCAGATACGGATTCGTCGGCGACTCGGTGAAGAAGAACGCCGTGTCGTCGCGCAGCGCGTCCTTCAGCGCGATCGTGTTCGCCGGCTCGATCACCGTCGCGGTCGCGCCCTGCTTCGACAGGTAGTCGCGAATGAACTGCCGCGTGCGCCGATAACAATCGCTCGTCACGACGATGTGCCCGTTCCGCGGCGTCAGCGCGAGGAACGTCGTCGTCGCCGCGCACATCCCCGACGCGAACAGCACCGCCGCCTCGGCGCCCTCGAGCTCGCAGACCTTCCGCTCCACCGCCCGCCACGTCGGATTCGAGTACCGCCCATACTCGTCCCGCTCGAGCCGCCCCTCCGCGTACTCCCGCACCTCGGCCGAATCGCGGAACCAAAACGTCGACGTCTGATGCAACGGCGTCGTCAGCGCCGTGCTCTCCTTCCCCGAGCGCTCCCCGCCATGCACGGACCGCGTCGAGTCTCCGAGCTTCTTCCTATCGCTGTCACTCATACGCCAAGGGCCCAATTCCCGAGAAAGTTCCGCAAGTTAGTCAGCACACCCCGCCACTGCCACGCAACGCGCGCCCGGGAGTGAAGCGATCCGGGCGCTGCACGAAGCCCGCACCGACCTCGATGGAAAGTGAAGCGATCGCGCCTCGATGGCGCGATCGCTTCACCTCTCCCTCCTTAGGGGCAACGTGCTGGCCAAGAGGGCCGCGCACGGCGAGGAGGGCTCGGGCGGCGGGGCGGGCGCCGGCGCAGCGGGGGTCGCGGAGCGAGCGCCCAGGCGCGGTCGCGCTCACGCTCGGATGAAGCGCGCCAGAATCCCCGAACGGCGCGCGCCTCGGTCGAAGAGCGACCGCGCGGCCGAGCGCAGCCGAGCCCCCGCGGAGCCGGCGCCCGCCCCGCCGCCCGAGCCCGGCGCAACGAGTCCCTACTCCCTAATCATCCGCCTCAACGCCTATTGGGTCGCGCAATCCTGCACATACCCGAGCTGCTTCAGCTGCTCGCACTCTTCCTTCGAGATCGAGGCCGCCTTCGCCTCCCCGACCTTGTGCTCCTTCGCCGCCAGCTCGAACGAAGAAGCCTGCCGCGCCAGCTCCGCCGCCGTCCCCGCCTCGCGCTCCGCGACGTTCTCCGTCTCCCCCGGATCGACCTCCACCTCGAACAGCTCGCGTTCGGGCAGCCCGCGCGGGTTCCCCGCATTCGCCTCGATCCACTTCCACCGCTTCGTGCGTACCGCGCGCAGCACGTTGCCTTCGTGGTTCTCTTCGGCGAACACCACCTGATCGCCGGGCGCGCGCGCGGCCGGAATGCGCGCGAGGTCGATGCCCTGCATCGCCGGCGGAACCGAAGCGCCCGCTTGCGCGAGCAGCGTCGGTGCGACGTCGATCAGCCGCGCCGGCTCGCCGCGCGCATCCGGCGGCGCCGCGGGCGCGCCGCGGCGCCACTTCACCATCAGCGGCACGTGGATCTGTTCGTCGTAGAGCGTGAGCCCGTGCCAGTAGCCGCCGTGCTCCTGGAACTCTTCGCCGTGATCGGCGACCAGCGCGATCACGCTTTCGTCGTAGAGGCCGAGCTCTTCGAGCTTCGTGATCAGCTTTCCGAAGCTCGCGTCGAGATACGCGATCTCGCCGACGTAGAGCTCGTGCATGCGCCGCGCGAGCTCGGCCGGCGGATCGCCTGCCGCACGCGCGATGCCGGCGCCGTTGTACGGGTGCTCGAAGTATGGATCGTGCGGATCCATGTAGTGCAGAAACAGGAAGAAGCGGGAGTCCGCGTGGCGATCGAGGAACTCGAACGCGTGGCGATTGACGACTTCGGAGTCCTGATAGAAGTCGCCGAAGCGCAGCCCCGGCACGAGCATGAAGTAGACGCGCCGCAAGATCTGGTAGAGCACCAGCTTCGAGGAAGACTCGACCGCGCCGAACAAGTAATCCGGGCCGAGGTAGTGATACTCGTCGAAGCCCTGCGCGAAGCCGAACGCCTCGGTCAGATTCGTGTTCGACACGTAGGCGCCGGTCGCGTAGCCGTGCGCGCGGAACGCCTCGGCGACCGTGTCGATCTCGTCCGGCAGCGCGGCGGCCTTCGCCATCGCCTGATGACTGCTCGGCACGAGCGAAGTCAAGAGCGTCGCGGCCGACGGCTTCGTCCACGACGCGTGTGCAAACCCGCTGAACAGCGTGCCGCCGTCGGCCGCGATGCGGCACAGGTTCGGCGTCGGCGCGTGCTTGCCGCCATAACAATCGAGATGGTCCGCGCGCAGCGTGTCGACCATCACCAGGATCACGTTCGGGCGGCCCGCGAGCGCCGGCGGGGCGAGGGGCGGCGCGCCGGCCGGCGCCGGCTGCGCAACTCGGCCCGCCGCCAGGAAGCCGCCGCCGGCCGCGAGGATCAGCAGTGCGAGCGCGAGCTGCGGCGTGAACAGCTTGCCGGCGGCGCCGCGAAACGCGCGCGGGCCCGCGAAGAACAGCAGCAGCGCGAGCCCCGCGAAGCCGAGCGCGATCGGCGCGAGCACCGCGAGCGGCGGCAGCTGCTCCTGATAGACGTCGCGATAGAGCCGGAACACGCTGAACGCGAGCCCGAACGGAACGAGCGTGAAGAGCAGCGCGAGCGACGGCGTCCAGCCGCGCGTTTCGGCGGCGTCCATCGGGAACGCCGCGAGCACGAGACCGCCGAGCGCGCACAGCGCGCCGAAGAACGCGGCGTACGCGAGCGGCGCGTACCAGAGCACCTGCGCCTCGGTGCCGAAGCCTTGCTGCGCGATCGCGAACGCTTCGCCGAACGCGAGCACGAGGCCGGCGATCACGCCGGCGCCGAAGCCGTAGGCCGCAGCGCTACGCGCGCGCGCGGCGTAAGGGGACGGCGCTGCCTCGCTCGGCGGCGCGAGCGCGCCGTACTCGACCTGCACGCCGTTCACGAAGCAGTAGGACGGTCGATACTGCGGGCCGCGAATCCACCAGAAGATTCCGCCGAACAGCGTCAGCGCCTCGGCGGCCCAGAAGCCGAGCGCGGCCGAAGCGACAGCCGCCGCGGGCCCGATCATGTGCTGCAGGACGAGCAGCTGCGCGAGCTCGCGGATGCCCTCGCCGGCGATCGTGATCGGCGAGAGCACCGTCGCGAGGATCTGGACGGTCGAGCCGAGCACGACCGGCCAGAACTGCGCGCCGACCGCGCCGATCGCGAGCGCCGTGAAGTAGTACATCGCGGCGGTCGTGAAGTGGACGACGAACGACAGCGCGAGCGCCTGCAGCAATAACAGCTTGTGGTCGCGGTAAGCCGCCGCCGCGTGCGAGACGCGCGCGACGATCCCGCTGAGCCGCGCCTTCCCGGGCAGCGGCAACCGCTCGATCACGAACTGCACGACGCCGGGGAACCAGAGCAGCGCGAGCAGCCCCGCGACGATCGCGAAGGACGCCGCGGCGCCCGCGAGCGCAGCCGTGTTCGCGGCCGCGCGCGTCGGGAAGATCTCCGTGTGCTCGTAGAGCAGGTTCATCCCGAACGGCAGCGCGAACAGGAACGAGAGGAAGATCCCGATCGGGCCGATGATCTTCTCGAGAAACTTCGCGGCGGTGGCCTCGACGGCGCGCCCGCTGAAGCGCGCCGCGTCGTAGAGCGTGTAGCCGTCGAGCCCGAGCGTGCTCGGCAGGAACGTGCCGATGAAGCGGCCGATCAGGAACGAGCCGAACACGTGACGGAACGGCAGCGCGATGCCCTGGCCGCGCAGCATCAGGATCCAGCGCTGCATCGACGCGAGAATCCCGACGAGCTTGATGCCCGCAGCGGCGGCGCAGAACCCCGCGAACGTCGCGACGTCGATGTTCCTCAGCGAGCGCACGATGAGCGTGCCGGTCGCGACCAGCGTGCCGTCCGTGTCCTTCACCTCGTGCGCGAACAGCAGCCAGAAGATCCGCACGGTGAGCCACGCCTTCAGCAGGTTCTGTGCGCGGCCGCGCCACGGCTCGCGCAGCAGGCGGCGCGCGAGCAGCGCAGCCATGCCCACCGCGAGGAGCTCCCCGAGAAGCAGCAACAGACGCATCCATCCCCCGTGTCCAAAGGCCGAACGCAGCGCGCCGCGCCGCAGCCGAGTGTGTCGGCCGGCGGGGAAGGGAAGTAACGAGCAATCACCGGGCGGTGTAGTGGGCTTCTCGGCCAGGGACGGCGTAG
>DASTOI010000789.1:0-3526 GCA_035762585.1 Myxococcota bacterium | reverse complement strand
AGTGATTGGGCGCGAGGGCGAGGCGTCGCGCACGCTGCAATGGGACGAAGTCAGCGCGGCTGCGCCCGAGGTCGTGCTCGTCGCGTGCTGCGGGCTCTCGGTCGCGCGCACACAACAGGATCTCGCAGAGCTGTCGGCGCGCGCGCTCTGGCGTGAGCTGCCGGCCGTGCGCGCAGGCCGCGTGCTCGTCGCCGACGGGCACAGCTTCTTCAGCCGTCCCGGTCCCGGCCTCGTCGACAGCCTCGAGCTGCTCGCGCACGCGCTGCATCCGAATCTGCATCCGCCTCACGCGAGCGAGCGGCTCGTGCCGTGGACCACGCGATGAGGCGCCGCCGCGTGCTGCTCTCGTGGAGCTCCGGCAAGGACAGCGCATGGACGCTGCAGGTGTTACGGGGCGATGCGTCGCTCGAGCTCGTCGGCCTGCTCACGACCATCAATGAATCGGCGCAGCGCGTCGCGATGCACGGCGTCGCGGACGAGCTGCTCGCCGCGCAGGCGGACGCGGCCGGCCTGGCGCTCTGGCGGATCGACCTGCCCTCGCCGTGCAGCAACGACGAGTACGAGGCCCGCATGCGGCGCGCGATCGACCGCGCGAAGCACGAGCGCGTGGACGCGATCGCGTTCGGGGATCTCTTCCTCGCCGACATCCGGGCGTATCGCGAGCGCATGCTCGCCGGCACCGGCATCGCCCCGCTCTTCCCGCTGTTCGGCGCCGACACCGCCGCGCTCGCGCGCGAGATGATCGCGGGCGGGCTGCGCGCAAAGCTCGCGTGCGTCGATCTGGCGAAGCTGCCGGCTTCGTTTGCGGGCCGCGACTACGACGCCGCGCTGCTGCGAGATCTCCCCGCCGGCGTCGACCCGTGCGGGGAGAACGGCGAGTTCCACACCTTCGCGATCGCGGGCCCGATGTTCTCGCGGGAGATCGCGGTCGAGCACGCCGGCACCGTCGTCCGCGAGGGCTTCGCGTTCGCTGATCTGCGGCTGAAGTGAGCCAACGGGTCAGACCCCTTGGCCAACGCGTTGACCTCGCACCATGGGCGCTGCTACTCGTGCCGCGCTGCTCGGGAGTCTCGATCAAGGAGATCGGGGCCTCGAGGGAAGGCCGTGAGAATCGGCCGCGGTCGCGCCACTGTGATCAGGGAGGATTCGCAGCGAGAGCCACTGGGTCGCGAGATCCGGGAAGGCGCTGCGGAGCCGTTCGCGAGAGCGAACACCTGAGAGCCAGGAGACCTGCCCGGGCGGCGGAATCTGCAACTGCTCTTCGCGAAAGAGAGCGGTGCGGTGACGGCCGGCGCGGGCGCCTCCACGCACGCGATCCCAAGTCATCCCCGGACATCTCGCGAAGGGTGCGAGGAGTCCCCGATGACCCCGGCACCCGTCGCTCTTCGTGCGCGCCAACGCGGCGCGCGCGCGAGCGGCCTTCCGTCCTGCTTGCTGGCCCTGAGTCTCGCCTTCGCCGCTTCCGCTCGCGCTGAAGAGCCGAGTGCGCCGCCGGCCTACGCGCCTGGCGAAGGACAACCCAGCGTCGTCCGCGAGACCGGCGAAGTCTCCATCACCGCGACGCGCGGCGAGCGCAACCTGCTCGACGTGCCCGCGAACGTGACGGTGCTCGATGCCGAGGACATCGCGCGCAGCGGCGCGGCGAACGTGCCCGAGTTGCTGCGGCGCGAGGCCGGGCTGTTCGTGACGAACACGACGACGAATCCGGAGGGCTACGGCGTCGAGGCGCGCGGCTTCCAGAACGGCGGCGGCAACGGCTGCCGCACCCTGGTCCTGATCGACGGCCGGCGCGCGAACGAGCCCGACACCGGCTGCCCCGACTGGACGTTCATTCCGCTCGCCAACGTCGAGCGCATCGAGATCGTGCGCGGCCCGGGCAGCGCGATGTACGGCGACAACGCGATCGGCGGAGTCATCTCGATCACGACGCGGCAGCCGGGCTCGGACGGCGCGACGCGCGCGTCGCTCGGGGCGAGGGCGGGCAGCTACGACTCCGGCGCGGTCGACGGAGCGCTGAGCACCTCGTTCGGCGCGCTCGGCGTCGGCCTATCCGGCAACTACGGCGAGTCCGACGGCTTCCGCGTGCGCTCGGACTACGAGGAGCGCAACGCGCAGCTCGACCTCCGCTACGACCTCGGCGATCTCGGCAACGTCGGCCTGATCACGCGCTACGGATCGAACGAGCGCGCGCGTCCGGGCGCGATCTTCGTGGACTACGGCACGCGCGACGGCGAGCAGGCGAGCGACGACATCAGCGATGGAGTCGACCGCGAGCGGAGCGTCGCCGCGAGCGTGGCGGTGAATCTGCCCGCCGAGATCTCGCTGCGCGCGACGCCTCACTACCGGCGCTCGCGTTCGATCAGCGAGTCGGTGTTCGACCCGGGCACGCTTTTCGAATTCCCCTTCCACTTCGACGACGAACAGGAATCGGCGGGCGTCGACCTCCAGGTCTCCCGCGACTTCGACATGCTGGGGACCACGCTTCGGCTGATCGGCGGCGGTGAGTACCGACAGGAGGAGTACGACAGCGTGTCTCGCTCGGATTTCGGCACTACCGCGAACGCGGCCGAGCGCGACCTGTGGGGGCTGTTCTTGCAGGCCGAGCTCACGCTCGCGGACGATTGGCTCTTCTCGGGAGGCGTGCGGTACGACGATTCCAACCTCGAGGGCCGACTTTCGGCTCCCTTCTCCGAGTGCGGCAACAGCACGCGCTGCGACTTCGAGGATCACGAGTGGTCGCCGCGCGCCGCGCTCACGTGGCGCTTCGCCGAGCCGGGCGCGCTCTACGTCAGCTACTCGGAGGGCTTCCGCTTCCCGAACCTGAACGAAGCGTTCGGCGCGTTCGGCTTCGCGCCCGCGCTCCGGCCGGAGCACTCGAAGGGCTTCGAGATCGGAGCGAAGTGGCACGCCGAGCGCGTGCGTGCGGGGATCGGCTTCTACCAGATGCAGGTCGAGGACGAGATCTTCTTCGATCCGCTCGCGACGAATCCGCTGCCGGGCGGCTTCGACGGGATCAACACCAACGTCGAGGAGGTCCGGCATCGTGGCGTGGAGCTGAGTAGCAGTTATCAGGCGCTCGAGTGGCTGGAGCTTTACGCCGCCTACACGTTCGACGACGTCGAAGTGCGCAAGGACAGCCGGATCGCGTTCGAGGGCGAGCAGCTGCCGATCACGCCGAAACACCGCGGCAACGTCGGCGTGCGCGCGACGTTGCCACTCGGCTTCGAGGCGAGCGTCGACGCACGCTACGTCGGCGAGCGCCGGCTCGTGAACGACGTCGTGC
This sequence comes from Myxococcota bacterium, assembly GCA_035762585.1. GTDB lineage: Bacteria > Myxococcota_A > UBA9160 > UBA9160 > UBA6930 > VGRF01. Next base: position 243 of record DASTOI010000789.1, on the reverse strand, counting down.
GCCCCGCCGACTTCCTGCCCAGCTACGCAGCCTACGATGCGCGCGTCGGCTGGAGCGGCGAGATCGCCGAGCAGGTGACGCTCATGCTGGAGGTCGTCGGGCGAAATCTCACGAACCGCCACTACGCGGAGTGGGGCGGCTGGAACGGTGGCTTCACCGACGTCGGCTACTTCCCGTCGCCCGAGCGCAACTTCTCCGCCGGCGCGCGGATCACGTTCGAGCGATGAGGCGCGCGCGCGCAGC
>DASTOI010000788.1:0-2921 GCA_035762585.1 Myxococcota bacterium | reverse complement strand
CCTTCTCGGCCGCCGCGGCCGGCAGATCGCCCGCGTTCTTCCACTGGTCGATGCGCCAGCGCAGCCGGCGCGCGTCGGGACCCTTCGGGTCGATGCTGTGACGCCGCATCGATTCCTGCACGAGCCCGAGCGAATCCGCCTCGTCATAGACGACGAAGCCGCGCGAGCGGCCGAGATGCCCGATCTCGCGGCGCAGGATGCGCACACAGGTCGAGTGGAACGTCGCGAGCCAGACGCCGGCACCGTCGGGCCCGAGCAGCTTCGCGACGCGCTCGCGCATCTCTCCCGCGGCCTTGTTCGTGAACGTGACCGCGAGGATCGCCTCGGGCGCAATCCCGCACGAGCCGATCAGGTACGCGATCCGATGCGTGAGCACGCGCGTCTTGCCAGAGCCGGCGCCGGCCAGCACGAGCACCGGCCCCTCGGTCGCCAGCACGGCCTCGCGCTGCTCGGGATTCATCCCCGACAGCAATTCATCGACGGCGAACAACGAAAATCTCCGCGAGGAAAGAGCGACGGGGCGAAGCACGGGGCGGGGAGGCGCAAGCTAACTGCTCGCGCCCCAGATCGCCGCGCGAATCCTCCAGCTCCGATCACGCCGACCCTCGAGGCTCCTCGAAGCGCGCGCGACCTCGCTAGCTGACGCGCCGCCGCAGAAGCCGGAGCATCCTCGATCTTCACCACCTCGCTGCGCGACGCGAGCCACGCAAGCGAAGCGCGCAGCGGAGGCGGCGTCTTCGCCGCCGGAGCGAAGTCAATGAGGCCAGGACGTCGACCACCCCGCAGCGGGACAGCGAGGTGCGCGCGCCTACTCGACGGTGACTGACTTGGCCAGATTGCGCGGCTGGTCGACGTCGGTGCCTTTGAGCGTCGCGACGTGATACGCGAGCAGCTGCACCGGAATCGTCGCGAGCAGCGCGGTCAGATGCTCGCCGAGCTCGGGGATGCGGATCACCGCGTCCGCCTTTTCGGTGATCATCTCGTCGCCATCGCTCGCGATTGCGATCACCTGCCCGTCGCGCGCTCGCACTTGCTCGAGGTTCGAGATCATCTTGTCGTACACCGGGCTCTGATTCGCGATCACGACGACCGGCATGTTCTGATCGATCAGCGCGATCGGGCCGTGCTTCATCTCGCCCGCCGCATAGCCCTCGGCGTGGATGTACGAGATCTCCTTCAGCTTCAGCGCGCCTTCGAGCGCGATCGGGTACATGATCCCGCGGCCGAGGAACAGGAAGTTCGTCGCGCGGAAGTAGCGCTGCGCGACGGCGCGGATCTGCGGATCGAGCGCGAGCGTTTGCTCGACGATGCGCGGCAGGCTGCGCAGGTTCGCGAACGCGCGCTTCAGCTCCTCGCCACCGAGCGTGCCGCGCGCGATGCCGAGCTTCAGCGCGATCAGGTAGAGCGCGAGGAACTGCGCGGTGAAGCACTTGGTCGACGCGACGCCGATCTCGGGGCCGGCGATCGTGTAGAGCACGTCGTGGCTCTCGCGCGCGATCGCCGAATCGCGCGTGTTGCAGACCGCGAGCACGCGCGCGCCGCGCGACTTCGCCTCGCGCAGCGCGGCGAGCGTGTCGGCCGTCTCGCCGGACTGCGAGACCGGAATCACGAGCGAATCGGCGCCGACGATCGGGCGCCGGTAGCGGTACTCGCTCGCGAGATCGACCTCGCACGGAATGCCGGCAAGCTGCTCGATCAAGTACTTGCCCACCAAGCTGGCGTAATGAGCGGTGCCGCACGCGAGCAGCGTGATGCGCTCGATGTTCTTCACGGCGGCGGGCGAGAGATCGATGCCGTCGAGATCGAGATCGAGCGCGTCCTCGCGCAGGCGCGTGCCGAGCGTCTCCCGCAGCGCGCGCGGCTGCTCGAAGATCTCCTTCTGCATGAAGTGATCGAAGCCGCCCTTCTCCGCGGAGACGGGATCCCACTGGATCGTGCGCGGCGCGCGCTCGACCAGGTGGCCCTCGCCGTCGACGAGCTGCACGCCGTCGCGCGAGAGCACTGCGAACTCGCCGTCGGCGAGGAACAGCATCTGGCGCGTGTGCGGCAGGATCGCCGGGATGTCGCTCGCGAGGAACGATTCGCCCTGTCCGAGCCCGAAGATCAGCGGGCTGCCGCCGTTCTTCGCGACGACGATGTGGTCGGGCGTTCGCGTCGAGAACACGGCGAGCGCATAGGAGCCGAGCAGCCGCTTCGCGACTGCGCGCGTCGCGCTGAGCAGATCCGCGCCGCGCGCAACCTGCTGATCGATCAGGTGCGCGACGAGCTCGGTGTCGGTCTCGCTGAGCAGCGTGCGGCCCGCTGCTTCGAGCTCGACGCGAATCTCGCGGTAGTTCTCGACGATGCCGTTGTGGATGATCGCGACGCTGCCGGCGACGTGTGGATGGGCGTTCGGGACGCTCGGTTTGCCGTGCGTCGCCCAGCGCGTGTGCCCGAGGCCGACGGCGCCCGAGAGATCCTCTCCGCGAATCAGCGAGTCGAGATTCGAGAGCTTCCCGACCGCGCGCCGGATGTGGAGCTCACGTCCGTTCCAGACTGCGACGCCCGCGGAGTCGTAGCCGCGGTACTCGAGCCGGCGCAGGCCGTCGATCAGGACTTCGTTCACCGACCGCGAGCGCCCGACGTATCCGACGATTCCACACATCTCACCACTCCTTCGTCGCGTGCAGCTCACTCTCGACGGCTGGCTGAGCGTGGGCTCAGCCGTGCCCAGACCCCGATGGTTCGTGGCCGGTTCCGTGCTTCGCGTTCTTGCGCCGCTTCTTTCCCCAGCCTTCGAGGTTCTTCTGGCGCGCGCCGGAGAGCGCGATCGCATCGGTCGGCACCGTGTGAGTGACCGTCGTGCCGGCCGCGACGTAGCTGTCGTCCTCGAGCGTCACCGGCGCGATTAGGTTCGCGTTGCAGCCGATGCGCACGCGCTC
>DASTOI010000787.1:0-5483 GCA_035762585.1 Myxococcota bacterium | reverse complement strand
CCTGCGCGGCGTGCAGCAGCAGCGCGATCTCGCGCGCGGCGAGCGCGAGCACCGCCAGCGCTTCCCCGCGCGCGATGCCTTCCCGCGCGAGCGCCGCCTCGAGCGCGTGCACGTGCGCGGCGAGCTCGCGGTAGGTGATCCCGCGCCCGCCGGCGCAGAGCGCCTCCGTGCTGGCGTGATTCGCCGCGGCCGCCCCGACCCAGCTCACGCGCGCGCCTCCCAGCTCGGGCCTTCGGCGCACGCCACGAGCGCGCTCGGCTCCGGCGCCAACCCGAGGCCGTGCTCGGGCGGAAGTCGCAGCGCGCCGTTTTCGATCCGCAGCGCCGCGAGATCGCGCTCGAACAGCGCGCCGCTCGCGAGGCCGCACGCGCGGTCGTTCGGGACGAGCGTCGCCGCGCAGTGGAGCGCCGCCGCGACGCCGATCGCCGAATCGAGGAACGACGTGACGACGACGTCGATGCCCGCGTCGCGCGCGCGCAGCGCGGCCGCGCGCGCGGCGCGCGGGCCGCCGAGCAGCGCCGGCTTGATCACGAGCACGTCCGCGGCGGCAAGCTTCAGCGCGAGCTCGAGCGCTGCGTCGTCGCACGCGCTCTCGTCGAGCGCGATCGGCACCGCGCTGCGCGCGCGCACTCGCGCGCACGCGAGCGCGCCTGCGGCCGGCTCCTCGACGTATTCGGGCGCGTACGCCGCAACCGCCGCGAGCGCGGCCACCGCTTCTTCCTCGCTCCACGCGCCGTTCGCATCGAGCCGGAGCGCCGCGCCCGACCCGATCGCGGTGCGCAGCGCAGCGACGCGCGCGATGTCTTCGGCGAGCGGCCGCGTTCCCACCTTCAGCTTGAAGCAGCGGAAGCCTTCGCCGGCGAGCGCGCGAGCGGCGCGCGCGACGGCGAGCGGCGCTTCCGCCGCGATCAGCCCGTTCACCGGAACCGCGGGCTCGGGCGTGCGCATCGCGAGCGTCGCGGCGAGCGGGACGCCTCGCGCGCGCGCGGCGAGGTCGAGCAGCGCCGTCTCGAGCGCGGCGCGCGCGAGCGGCGGCCCGACGAGCGTGCGCGCGAGCGCCTCGTGAGCGCGCTTCCCCAACAACTCGGACGCGCGGCTCGCGAGCCACGCCTCGACCTCGGCGAGCGTTCCGCCCGGCCAGCCCGCGAGCGGCATCGCTTCGCCGTAGCCGCGCGTACCGGCGTGATCCTCCAGCGCGAGCAGCACGCCCGCGCGATCCGTAATCACTCCGTGCGCCGTCGCGAGCGGCGCGCGCAAGCGCAGGCGAAAGCGTTGCAGCGAGACGCGCGCGATCACGCCGCGGCTCCCCAGCCGAGCGCGCACGCGAGCGCGTGCGCGAGCCCGAGCTGCGCCGTGCGCGCGAGCAGCGCGTTCAGCGCAGCTCCCTCGGCGCCGGCGCCGGCGGCGAGCACTCGGCGCGCGAGCCGCAGCGCGCTGGGCGCGGCGAGCAGTGACGCGAGCAGGAGCGGCCGCGCGAACGCGATCGCGCTCGCGAGCGGCGCGAGCAGCGCGGCGCCGAGCAGCGCCGCGTAGAGGCGGCGCGTCGCGGCGTCGCCGATGCGCACCGCGAGCGTGCGCTTACCCGCGCGCGCGTCGCTCGCGCGGTCGCGCAGGTTGTTGACGGCGAGCACGGCCGTCGCGAGCGCGCCGACCGAGAGCGAAGCGGCGAACGCCTCGGCGGGAAGCGCGAGCGTCTGTACCCAGACGGTGCCCGCGACCGCGACGACGCCGAAGAACGCGAACACCGCGACTTCACCGAGACCGTGATAACCGAACGGCCACGGGCCTCCGGTGTACGCCAGCGCCGCGAGCGCGCAGAGCGCGCCGAGTGCGAGCACCGGCCAGCCGGCGACGAGCGCGAGGCCGGCGCCGAGCACGCCGGCGACCGCGAGCGCCGCGAACGTCGCGCGCTTCAGCGCGGCGGGCGTCAGCCAGCCGAGCGCGGCGGCGCGCGGCGGACCGAGGCGGTCCGCGCCATCGGCGCCGCGCTCCGCGTCGAACGCATCGTTCGCGAAGTTCGCCGCGATCTGAAGCGAGAGCGCGCAGCCGAGCGCCGCGAGCGCGGGCCACGCGCGCGCCGCACCGATGCCGTTCGCGACCGCCGTGCCGACGACTACCGGCGCCGCGGCGAGCGGCAGCGTGCGCGGCCGCGCCGCGAGCCAGAACGCGCGCGCGAGGCCAGGGCGAAGCTGCGCGGTTGTTACGGCCGCCACGGATAGCGCGCGAAGTCGGGCTGGCGCTTCTCGACGAATGCGTTGCGGCCCTCTTGCGCCTCCTCGCTCATGTAGAACAGCAGCGTCGCGTTGCCGGCCAGCTCTTGCAGGCCGATCTGCCCGTCGCAGTCGGCGTTGAACGCGCTCTTCAGGCAGCGGATCGCGAGCGGGCTGTGCTCGAGGATGCGGCGGCCCCACGCGACGCCCGTCGCCTCGAGCTCCGCGAGCGGCACGACGCAGTTCACGAGGCCGATGCGTTCCGCCTCGCGCGCGTCGTACTGGCGGCACAGGTACCAGATCTCGCGCGCCTTCTTCTGGCCGACGATGCGCGCGAGGTACGACGCGCCGAGCCCGCCGTCGAAGCTGCCGACGCGCGGGCCGGTCTGTCCGAAGCGCGCGTTCTCCGCGGCGATCGTCAGGTCGCAGACGACGTGCAGCACGTGGCCGCCGCCGATCGCGTAGCCGGCGACGAGCGCGATCACCGGCTTCGGCATGCCGCGAATCAGCTTCTGCAGCTCGAGCACGTTGAGGCGCGCGACGCCGTCCTCGCCGACGTAGCCGTCGCTCCCACGCACGCGCTGATCGCCGCCGGAACAGAACGCGTCCTCGCCTTCGCCGGTGAAGAGCACCACGCCGACGCGCGCGTCGTTCTTCGCGCGCGTGAACGCGTCGATCAGCTCGACGATCGTCTCGGGCCGGAACGCGTTGCGCACCTGCGGCCGCGCGATCGTGATCTTCGCGAGCCCGGCGCCGTCCGTTTCGAAGCGGATGTCGCGGTAGTCGTGCGCCGTCTTCCAGTCGACCGAGGGTTCGAAGGCAGGCATCGGGGCGTTGGACATGAGCTCTCCGGTGGAGCCGCGCCGAAGCGCGGGTGTTAGGGATTCTCGGCGCGCGCGAAGAACCCGAGCGCGAGCGCCGCGAACGCATCGGGCGATTCGAGGTGCGCGGCATGGCCGGCGTTCGCGATCCCGCGCGCCTCTCCGCGCGGCGCGATCGCAGCGAGCTGCTCGGCGAGCGCGCGGAACTTCGCGTCCTCGGCGCCGGCGACGAAGCACGCCGGAGCGGCGAGGCGAGCGAGCGCGTCGTGGAGCGGCGGCTGCGCGCCCGCGCCCATCCCGCGCAGGCTGTTCGCGAGCCCGTGCGCGCGGTTGCGCAGACGCTGCGCGCGCTCATGCGCGAGCGCTGCGGGGCCGAGCCGCGCCTGGCTCGCGAACAGCGGCAGCGCCATCCAGCGCTCGACGAACGCCGGAACGCCGTCGCGCTCGATTGCGTCGGCGAGCGCTTCGTCGTCGCGCACGCGCGCGGCGCTCTCGGCGGCGTCCGCGATGCCGGCGCTCGCTCCGATCAGCAGCAGCGAGCGCACGCGCGCGGGATGAAACGCGGCGAGCGCGAGCGCCGCGCGCCCGCCCATCGAGTAGCCGAGCCAGTGCGCCGCACCGATGCCGAGCGCCGCGCACACCGCGTCGAGCTGCGCGGCGCACGCCTTCATCGCGTACGGCGCGAGCGCGCGCGGCGCTTCGCTCGCGCCATGGCCGACGAGATCGACGCGTACGACGGTGTGCCGCTCGCGCAGCCGCTCGGCCACGCCCGCGAGGCTCTCTGCCGCGCCGGTGAAGCCGTGCAGTGCGACGACCGGTGTGCCCGCGCCTTCGCGCACGACGCGCAGCCGCACGCCGCAGGCGTCGACGTCGATCCCGGCGGCTTCGAGTGCGAGCGGCGTCATGCGCACGCCTCGGCCGCGGCATCCGCGGCGATGCGCGCAAGCGCGCGGAACGCGCGCACGTTCGCATCGGGATCGACCGGCGCTTCGATTACCGAGACGCCGCCGCTCGCGATCGCGGTCTTCATCGCCGCGCGGAAATGCGGCCACGAAGAGACGCGCTCCCAGCCGATCCCGAACAGCTCGGCGGACCTTCGCAGCTCGAGCCCGTGCGGCGTCCGGAACAGCCGCTCGAACGCGACCGCATCGCCGTGCTCCGCGATCGGCAGGAACGAGAAGATCCCGCCGCCGCCGTTCTCGACGAGCACGATCGTGAGATTCCCGGCAGCGCGCGCGGCGGCGAGCCCGCCGAGATCGTGCAGGAACGCGAGATCGCCCGTGAGCAGCACGACCGGGCCGGGCCACGCGGCCGATGCGCCGAGCGCGGTCGAGGTCACGCCGTCGATGCCGTTCGCGCCGCGATTCCCGAGCACGCGCACGCGCTGCGGCGACGCGGGCGCGAATGCGTCCACGTCGCGCACCGGCATGCTGTTCGAGAGCACGAGCAGCGCGCCGTCCGGAAGCGCGGCGACGAGTTCGCGCGCGAGCCGCGGCTCGAGCAGCGCGGGCTCCGCATCGAGTGCGCGCGCGAGCGCGGACTGCGCGGCTCGCTCGGCGCGCGCGAAGTCTCCGCGCCATGCGCTCGCGCGCGGCGCGCGGCCGGCGAGCGCCGCCGCTGCAGCATCGAGCAGCGGCGCGGGATCGCTCGCGCTCCGTGCGGTCGCGAGCCGGCTCGCGTCGCTCCAGCGCGCAGCCGGATCGAGCAGCCAGTAGTCCGAAGGCGCGCTCGCTTCGAGCCAGAGCCGCAGCGCCTTGCTCGTCGGCGCGCTGCCGAGGCGGAGCACGGCGCGCGGCGCGTGCGCGTGCGCGAACGCGCCGTCGCGCAGCGTGAGCTCGTAAGCCGCGCTGAGCGCCGCTCGCTCGGCGTGCGTTCCGAAGCGCAGCTGGGACGCCGCATCGGCGAGCAGCGGCCAACCGGAGGCCTCCGCGAAGCGGGCGACCGAGCCGGCGAGCTCGCTCTCCACTGCCAGCGGGCCCGCGACGACCACACCGCGCTCCTCGCGCCGCGCGAGCTCGGTGAGCGCGGCGATCTCGCCCGGCGCGGGCGCCGGCAGCCGCGAGCCGCGATCGAATCGCCCGTCACCGAGCGGCTCCACGTCAGCGAGCTCACACGGCGGCGTCAGCGGCTCACGCAGCGGCCAGTTCAAGTGCACCGGCCCGGGCGACGCGCCGCACGCGCTCGCGAGCGCGCGCCGCGCGACCGCGCGCGCGAGCCGCCCGGCCGCGGCGCCCGGCTCCGGCAGCGGCAGCTCGTGGAACCAGCGCACGTGGCTTCCGTAGAGGCGCGCCTGATCGATCGTCTGGCCAGCGTCGCAGTCGCGCAGCTCCGGCGGGCGGTCGGCGGTCAACACGATCAGCGGCGTGCCCGCGGAGTGCGCCTCGACGACCGCGGGCAGATAGTTCGCCGCGGCGGTTCCCGAGGTGCAGATCAGCAGCGCCGGCCGCGCAGA
>DASTOI010000786.1:0-6662 GCA_035762585.1 Myxococcota bacterium | reverse complement strand
ATGGCCCTGCGCGTTCACCGCCTCACGGATGCGCCACGCGAACGCGGTCAGGTCGTCCACGTGCCCGACGTCGAGCGCGAGCTCGGGGCGCTCGGCGAGGAAGAACCAGTTCCCGCCCCAGGCGACGTCGCCCGAGACCTCGCCGATTCCCGCGACCTTCACCGCGATGCCCTTCGCGACGCGCCGGCTCGGCACGTTCTCGATCGAGACCGAGCCGTTCGCGTGGAGCTCCGCCTTCACGGGGCCGACCGGCGTGTCGAGCCGCAGCTCGCCGGGCACGATGCGGCCGACCGCTGCGAGCGACGCGACCACGCCGATCGCGCCGTGTCCGCACATTCCGAGAAAGCCGACGTTGTTGAAGAAGATCACGCCGGCCTGACAACCCGCGCGGTGTGGCGCGCAGAGCAGCGCGCCCACCAACGCGTCGGATCCGCGCGGCTCGTTCACGACGGCGGAGCGAAAGCGATCGTGCTCGGCTCGGAACCGCCCGAGCCGCTCGTCGAGCGGCCCGCTGCCGAGCTCCGGGCCGCCTTCGAGCACGAGGCGCGTCGGCTCGCCCGCGGTGTGCGAATCGATCACGCGCACGCGCTGCGCCGCCGCCGGATGCACGTCAGAGCTCCTTGGAGATCGCGCCCGTCAAGTTCTCGGGCCCGTGCTCGGTCACGTGCACCGAATCCTCGATGCGCACGCCGCCGACGTCCATGTGCTGGTCGACGAGCTTCCAGTTCACGGCGCGCGCGTACTGCGCGCGCCGCGCCGGATCGCGTAACAAGTACGGAATGAAGTAGAGGCCCGGCTCCACGGTCAGCACGGTGCCGGCGCGCAGCGGCAGGTCCATGCGCAGATTCTCGAGGCACCGGCGCGGATCCTTCGCGCGGCCCGGCTCGTTGCCGCTGCCGTCGCGCACGCCGAGCCCGACCATGTGGCCGACGCCGTGCGGGAAGAACAGCAGGTGCGCGTTCTGCTCGACGAGCGACGCCGCGTCGCCCCGCATCACGCCCATCTCGACGAGGCCCGCGACCATGTCGCACGCGGCGCCGAGGTGCACCTCCTTCCACTCCGCGCCGGGCACGCACCCCGCGACCGCGCGCTGCTGCGCGTTCAGCACCACGCGATGGAGGTCGCGCTGGAACGCGCTCGGCGCGCCGACGCAGAACGTGCGCGTCACGTCGACCATCCAGCGCTCGACCTCGGCCGCCGCGTCGACCAGCACGAAATCGCCCGCGCGCGCAGCGCGCTGCGTCGGCGTCGAGTGCAGGATCGCGGCATTCGGCCCGCTGCCGACGATCGTCGCGTAGCCCGGCCGCGACGCTCCGGCGCGGCAGAAATCGGCCTCGATCTCGATCGCGAGCGCGCGTTCCGTAACACCGGGGCGCAGGCGCTCGCGCAGCGCCGCGTACACGGGCGCGGTTGCATCCGCCGCGCGGCGGATCAACGCGAGCTCCGCTGCGTCCTTCACGCGCCGCGCATGGATCAGCGCGGCGCGCGCCGCCGCGGAACGCTCCTCGTCGGCGCGCACGCCCGGCAGCGGCGCGCCGAGCGCGATCAGCGTGCGGCCGCGGCGCGCGGCGAGCCACGGCGCGAGCGCGGTGAGCGGCGTCGTGGTCGGCGTCGGCCGGCCGTCGTAGATGCGCTCGCGCTCGGTCGGATCGGGCGCGAACTCGGTCCACTCGCGCGCGACCCCGCGCTGCACGTCCGCTGCGACCACGCCGCCGACGCTCTCGCCGTTCGTGAAGTAGACGAATTCGGCGTGACTGCGGAACGGGTAGGTCTGGTCCGAGCCTTCCGGGAGCGGAACCGGCTCCCCGGCGCCGATCAGCAGCACGGCGTCGTCGAGCTCCATCGCCGCAACCGCCCGCGCGCGCCGCCGCGCCAGCTCGTCCATGTCGCTGCTCCTCGAGGAGCGCAGGCTATCACCCGGAGGGCTCGCGCTGGCGCGTAGAGTGGGGCGGCATGTCACCCGGCGAAGCGTCGAGCCACGTGAGTCCAATCACTGCCGGAGTGGCCGGCGGGCGACGATCCTCGGATGCGGGTGGCTCGATGCCCACGGCCATGAGAGCTCGCGCACGTTCGTCCCTCGCTGGCGCGGCGCTTGCGCTGCTTGCGTGCGGCAGCGGGGGTGACGGCGATGGCGGCGGCAACCCCCCGCCGCCGCCACCGCCTGCAGTGGGCTTCGCGCCCGCGTTCGGCGGCGTCGACTTCTCTCTGCCCGTGAAGCTCCTGCAGCACCCGACCGACGCGGATCGCTGGTACGTCGTGGAGCAGCGCGGGAAGGTGTTCACGTTCCTCGCATCGGACGCAGCGGGAACGCGCGCGCTCGCGGTCGACGTGGGAGCGCTCTTCGATCTCGCGGCGAACAACGAGGAAGGCCTGCTCGGCATGGCGTTCAGCCCGGACTTCGCGACGGACGGCGAAGTGTTCTTCGCGTACACGGAGCTGAGCGCGACCAACGTCGACTCGGTGCTCGCGCGCTTCGAGAGCGCGGACGGCGGGCTCACGTTCGCGCCGGTCGCCGGCAACCCCGACGTGATCCGCTTCGACTCCGAGCAGAGCAACCACAACGGCGGCGACATCGCGTTCGGCCCCGACGGCTTTCTCTACTACGCGATGGGCGACGGCGGCGGCGGCGGCGATCCGGATCCCGAGGACGGGCAGAACCTGGCCACGCTGCTCGGAAAGATCCTGCGGCTCGATGTTTCGGTGGCGCCCTATCAGCCGCCGCCGGACAACCCGTTCGTCGGCTCCGCCGGCCGCGACGAGATCTGGGCGTACGGGCTGCGCAATCCGTGGCGGATGAGCTTCGACCAGCAGACCGGAGAGCTGTGGGCGGGCGACGTCGGGCAGTCCTCGCGCGAGGAGATCGACCGCATCGTGAAGGGCGGGAACTACGGCTGGGACTGCCGCGAGGGCGACCTCTCGTTCGATCCCGACCCGAACTGCATGCCGCCGTTCATCGAGCCCGAGGTGGTGCACGGCCGCGACGAGGCCCAGTCGATCACCGGCGGCTACGTCTACCGCGGCAGCGCGATTCCGGCGCTCGCAAGCGCGTACGTCTACGGCGATTTCATCACCGGCCGCGTATTCGCGTACTTCTTCCAGGCGAATCCGGCGCGCGTCGACGAGCTCGCTCCGCCCGCGGGTCTCGCCATCTCGAGCTTTGGCCAAGCGCGCGACGGCGAGATCTACCTGATCGACTACGCCGGCAGCCCGTCGATCTACCAGCTCGTACCGTGAGGGGCCGGTTCGCACGTTCGAATTCGCCGCGGAGCGATCCGCTATCCGTGTGAGCCGCCCTGATCCCGACCGACTCGGGCTGGGATCGTGGAGCTTCGAGCATGAGTCAGCGAACTCGCGGAAGGTTCCGGCAGCAACCGGCGGCAGCGCCGGCGGCGGCCGAGGCAGCGGCTCCCGATTCCGCGACCGCCGACGCGCCGGGCGGAGTCGTCCGGGCGCTCACGCCACGGGGTCTGAACACGCGAGCGAAGCTGCTTCGCTCGGCGCACGCGGTCTTCAGCGAGACGCCGTTCGTCGACGTCCGCATCACCGACATCACCGCTCACGCGCGCGTCGCGAGCGGCACGTTCTACACGTACTTCGACTCGAAGGAGGAGATCTTTCGCGAGGTCGCGGTTCGGGTGCTGGAGGAGATGTCGGCGGCGCCGCGGCGCGCTGGACGTTCCGCAGCAGACGCGGCCCAGGACCCGATGCGGCAGGTCGAGGCCGCGACCCGGGGCTACTTCGAAGCAGTCCGCCAGAACGCGCGGATTGCGCGCTCGATCGAGGAGCTGCAGATGCGCGAGTCCGGCGTGGGCGAAGCGCGCCGCGCGACGCTGCTGATCGGCGTCCGCCGGATCGCTCGCTGGATCGAGCGGTTGCAGCAAGAAGGCCGCTGCGACGCCGCCGTCGACCCGTGGCGAACCGCGCAGGTGCTGCACGCAATGAACGTGAGCGTCGCGTACGACCACCTCGTCCATCGCAGCGCCGCCGAGGAGACCGAGGAGCTGCTCGCCGCCACGATGCGGATCTGGCGCTCGGCGCTCGGGCTGAACGGCTGACGCCGCCTCGTGCTGCTCGCGTTTCGGCGCCGGCGCGAAATTGAAGTTGACGCCCGATTCAAGTTGATCGTAGGGTGGCCCTTCCAGAAGGAGGGCTCCGACGATGGATTCGAATGCTCGCTGGCGTCGTGCGCTGATCGGCAGTCTTGTGGCGGCGACCCTCGGCGGTTCGGCGGCGGTGCGTGCGGGCGAGCCCGCGCTGCCCGTCGTGTTCGTTCACGGCTTCAGCGGCTCGGCGCAGCAGTACGAGACGCAGGCGCTGCGCTGGGCGAGCAACGGCTATCCGAAGCCGGTCACGGCGATCGACCGGCGCTTCGTCGGCTTCACGCTCGAGCAGCTCGACGCGTTCATCGACGCCGTGCTCGCGCAGACCGGCGACACGAAGGTCTACGCGATCGGGCACTCGGCCGGAACGTTCGTGATGACGTCGTACCTGAACAGCTCGCCGGAGCGCGCGGCGCGCGTCGCGAAGTACATCGGGATCGACGGTGCCTCGAACGCGACCTGCCCGGGCGGCGTCGACGCGAGCGGCGAGCCGAACGTGCCGTGCATGGGCGTGTGGGCGCGCGGCTCGACGACGCGCATGGTCGGCCCGGATCACAACGTCTACCTGTCGGAGCAGGGCCACACGCAGTCGGTGACGTCGCCCGAGTCGTTCGCGGCGCAGTACGAGTTCCTGACCGGCGAGCCGCCGCAGACGACGCTGATCCTGCCCGGGCCTCCGCGCGACGTGACGATCGCCGGCCGCGCGCTGAACTTCCCTGATAACACGGGCATCGACGGTGCCGTGCTCGAGCTCTGGGAAGTCCTCGCGATCACGGGCGAGCGCGCACGCTCGAGCCCGGAGCAGGTCGCGACCGTCGACGCGAGCGGGAGCTTCGGCCCTTGGCCGGTCCATCCCGCGAAGCGCTACGAGATCAACGTGATCCGGCAGGCCGACGACGGCCCGCGCTACCAGCACTTCTATTACGAGCCCTGGATCCGCAGCGATCATCTGGTGCGGCTCAACATCTCGCCGATCGGGTCGACGCTCTCGAACACGATTCGCGAGCACGCGGGCCCGAGCGCGGGCGCCAGCATCGTGCGGCAGAAGGAGTGGTGGGGCAGCAACGACGTCGACGCGTCCAACGTGGACGCGCTCGAGGTGACGACCAGCGTGCCCAAGCGTTCGACGCTGGCCGCGCGCGCGACCTGCGCGCTGCTCGGCGGCCCGCCGCAGCAGTGCGACGTGGAGGCGGTCGGCAACATCGTCACGCCCGGCACCGCGCCCTACGCCGCGAGCACGATCGCGATGATCGCGTTCGACGTCGGCGCCGACGGCGTCTCCGATACCTCGGCGCTCGTGAGCCTCGGGCCGTTCCTGTCGGGCATCGACACGTACATGCCGGCGCCGGACGCCGGTCCCCGAGGCGTCGTGACGTTCCACGTGAACGCGCGTCGCGAGCCGGACGACCAGGTGATCCGAACGCCCAACTGGCCGATGGACGGCGACCACTTCATGACCGTGACGTTCCGCGAGTGGACGCAGCAGATCGACACGTGGACCGAGTGCAAGCTCGCGGGGCTGTGCCGCTAGCCCGGCGGCCTTCGCTCACCGAGCTCGTGCTCTGAGTCGGCGCCGGCCCGGCGGCGCCCTCGCTTGCGCCGCACACCCAGAACGTGAAACGTGTGCCCGCCGTGGCCGCCATCGAGACCCGCGTCGACCCGCGCAGCGAGGAGTTCCGCGCGAACGAGGCGGCGATGCGCGCGCTGGTCGAGGACCTGCACGCGCAGATCGCGCGCGTCGCCGCGGGCGGGCCGGCGGACGCGGTCGCGAAGCACAAGAAGGCGGGGAAGCTCACCGCGCGCGAGCGGCTCGATCTGCTGCTCGACCGGGGCGCGCCGTTTCTCGAGCTCTCGCAGCTCGCAGCGCACGGGCTCTATGGCGGCGACGCGCCGTGCGCGTCGGTAGTCACCGGCGTCGGCCGCATCGCGGGCCGCGCGTGCGTCGTCGTCGTCAACGATCCCACGGTGAAGGGCGGCACCTACTTCCCGCTCACGGTGAAGAAGCACCTGCGCGCGCAGGAGATCGCGCGCGAGAACCGGCTGCCGTGCGTGTACCTCGTCGAGAGCGGCGGCGCGTTCCTGCCGGCGCAAGACGAGGTGTTCCCCGACCGCGAGCACTTCGGCCGCATCTTCTACAACCAGGCGACGCTGTCGGCGGCGGGCATCGCGCAGATCGCGGTCGTGCACGGCTCGTCGACCGCGGGCGGCGCGTACGTGCCGGCGATGGCGGACGAGAACGTGATCGTGCGCGGGCAGGGGCGCGTGTTCTTGGGCGGCCCGCCGCTCGTGAAGGCGGCGACCGGCGAGGAGATCGACGCGGAGTCGCTGGGCGGCGCGGAGGTGCACTGCCGCGAATCGGGCGTCACCGATCACTACGCCGAGGACGACGCGCACGCGCTCGGCATCGCGCGCCAGATCGTCGCGCGCCTGCGCGCGCCACGGGACGTCTCGCCGCCGGCCGCGCCGCGCGAGCCGCTCTACGACCCGGCCGAGCTCTACGGGATCGTGCCCGCGAGTCTCAAGAAGCCCTTCGACCTGCGCGACGTGATCGCGCGCCTCGTC
>DASTOI010000785.1:0-7542 GCA_035762585.1 Myxococcota bacterium | reverse complement strand
CGCGCGGCCGGAAAGCCGGCGGCCGTGCGCGCGGCGGGCAGCGCGTGCTCGCACAACCCGCTGCCGCTCGTCGTGCCGTGCCATCGGGTCGTGCGCAGCGATGGGACGTTCGGCGAATACCTCGGCGGGCACGAGATGAAGCGCGCGCTGCTCGAGATGGAGCGCGCGGCGTGACGAGCGCCGCGACGATCGCGCAGCGCGTCGCAGCGCTCGATTGGCCGGCGATCCGCGCGCAGCTCGACTCGCTCGGCTGCGCGTCGGCCGGCACGCTGCTCGAGCCGGCCGAGTGCCGCGCGCTGCGCGAGCTCTACCGGGACGACGCGCGCTTCCGCTCGACGGTCGACATGACGCGCCATCGCTACGGCGAAGGCGAGTACCGCTACTTCGATCGCCCGCTGCCGCGGATCGTCGAGGAGCTGCGCGGCGCGTTCTACCCGCGGCTGTTGGCGGTCGCGCGCGAGTGGGCCGAGCGCCTCGGCCGCCCCGGGCCGTGGCCCGACGCGTTCGAGGATTGGCTCGCGCAGTGCCACGACGCCGGCCAGAAGCGCCCGACGCCGTTGTTATTGCGCTACGAAGCGGGCGGCTGGAACGCGCTGCACCGCGACCTCTACGGCGAGCTCGTGTTCCCGCTGCAAGTCGTGATCGGCCTCGACGAGCCGGGCGTCGATTATCAGGGGGGCGAGCTCGTCGTCGTCGAGCAGCGCCCGCGCGCGCAGTCGCGCGCGACCACGCTCACGATCGGGCGCGGCGAAGCCGTCGTCTTCACGACGCGCGACCGCCCGCTGCGCGGCGCGCGCGGCTGGCTCGCCGCGCCGATGCGCCACGGCGTCTCCGTGCTGCGCTCCGGCGAGCGCCACACGCTCGGCCTGATCTTCCACGACGCGACCTGATTGCATCGGGGACGTACTTGCATCGCTCGTCTCGAACGTGGCGCCTGCTCGGCGCCGACGGCCGCTTCTACGAGAGCGACGTCCCCGCCGCACTCGGCGGCCACCGAGGCACCCACATCTACGGCCGCCTCGGCTGCCGCGCCGCCGCGCGTGCGCTCGCTCGCGGCGGCTACCGCGCGCACCGCGTGTTCTTCCGCGACGAAGCCACCGCGCGCGCCGCCGGCTACCGCCCGTGCGCGGTGTGCATGCCGGCGGAGTACGCGGAGTGGAAGCGATTGGCCCGGCGCTAGCTGCGCCTTTGGATCTCTCGAATTGCTTCGAGCTCTGCGACCGCGTCGAGGTCCTTCCGCCTGCCGGCCGCCCGTTTCACGTCGATCAGCTTGTCGAGCGTGATGCAGCGGCATGTGACGTCGAAGAGCTCGAGCTCGATCGAGTGAGGGAGCAGGTCGCCGTAGCGTCCGCCGCCCGCGATCTCACCGAACAAATCGACGTCGCCGAGCCGAGTCGTGAGCGTGAAGTTCAGACCCCGACGAAGCGTCTCGACGTCCCAACGGAATGGGAGGCCTGACCGCACATCGCGCAGATACGGCTCATACGGCGCGAGAGCAGCGACCAGCCGCGACAGGTCTCCGGGGCCCGGTCGTAGACGAGGTCCAGGTCCTGGGTCAGGCGGGCGGAGCCGTGGGCAGTCGCCGCAGCGCCGCCGACCAAGATGAAGCGAACGTCGTGGCGAGCGAGCGCGGCGAACAGCGCCGGGAAGTCGATCACGCCTTCGCTGCGCGCTTGCCAGCCGCGCGCAGCTCCTCCGCGAACCGAACTAGCTCCATCAGCTGGAGGAAGCGCTCCTCGACGCTGAGCTTCAGGTTGCGCTCGAGCAGCGTGCGATCGATGCCGGCCTTGTAGGCCTCGACCTCGAGATCGGCCGCGCGATCGGGTTCGGGCTTCGCCACACTGCGCATCCTAACGCCCTGCGATTGGGCCGCGGAGCCTCGATGACGCCTCCTTTCTCTCGGACACCCGAAGCCCGCTTCCGCGAGCTCGCGGACTACCCGTTCGCGCCGCACTATCTCGATTGGCGGGCGCTGCGCGTCCATCACCTCGACGAGGGCCCGCGCGCGTCGCCCGTGATGCTGCTGCTGCACGGCGAGCCGAGCTGGTCGTACCTCTACCGGCGCATCATCCCGCGCCTCGTCGCCGCCGGTTACCGCTGCGTCGCGCCGGACTTCATCGGCTTCGGCAAGAGTGACAAGGTCACCGACGACGCGTGGTACATGATCGAGCGTCATTGCGAGACGCTGCGCTTCGTGGTCGAGACGCTCGACCTGCGGCGCATCACGCTCGTGTGTCAGGACTGGGGCGGCCCGATCGGCCTGCGTCAGGCGGTCGACATGCCCGAGCGCTTCTCGCGCCTCGTGATCGCGAACACCTGGCTGCATCACGCCGAGATGGAGTACTCGCCCGGTGTACGCGCGTGGCGCGCGGCGGCGATCGACCCCAATAAGCTCGGTGGCGACATGCCGACCGGCCGCATCGTCGCCGGCTCACTGCGCCGCCCGGGCCACGACCGCGACGCCGTCGCGCGCGCGTACGACGCGCCGTTTCCCGACTTCGCGAGCAAGGCGGGCGCGCGCCGCTTCCCGTTCTGCATCCCGTTCGCCGAGCCGGAGGCCGGCAACGCGAAGGACCAGCAGCGTTGTTACGACGCGCTGCGCCGCTACCCGCACCCGGTGCACTTCGCGTTCGGCGACGCGGACGAAGTGTTCACCTGGGCGTGGGCCGAGCGCTGGCACGGGGTCGTCGCCGGCTCGACGCTCGATCGCATCGCGGGCGCCGGTCACTTCGTGCAAGAGGACGCGAGCGACGACCTCGCGGACGTGATCCTGCGGCGCGCGGGAACGGCGACATGACCGAGTGTGAGTCGAAGCCCGGCGGCGCCCCATGCTGAAGCTCGCACAGCTCGCGCTCGTCGTGCGCGACTACGACGAAGCGATCGCGTGGTACACGCGCGCGCTCGGCTTCACGCTCGTCGAAGACACGCCGCTCGGCGGTGAGAAACGCTGGGTCGTCGTGCGCCCACCCGGCCCAGCCGGCGCGAATTTGTTACTGGCGCGCGCCGTGAACGCCGAGCAGGCCTCGCGCATCGGCAACCAGACCGGCGGGCGCGTGTTCTTGTTTCTCAACAGCGACGACTTCGCGCGCGATTACGCCGCGTTCACGCGCGCCGGTGTGAAGTTCGTCCGGGAGCCCAAGGAAGAGAGCTACGGAACGGTCGCCGTGTTCGAAGATCTGTACGGGAATCTCTGGGACCTGATCGGGCGCCGTCCGTGAATGACGTGCCCCTCGCCTCCGCCCAGAGGGGAGCTCCGCCGACGTGCTCCTACGACCTCCAGTTCGCCCACTTCGATCACGACCAGATCGAGGACCGAGGCGTTGCGAGCGCGGCCGAGATCCTCGAAGCGTTCGACGCGTTCGATTGGCCCGGGCAGGCGGACGCCGCGAATCGCCTCCAGAAGGTCGCGCCTACCTTCGCCGTGCGAGATCTGGATCGCGACCGACTGTTCTGGGTTTCCTGCTGTGGTGATGGCGGAAACTTCTTCTTCGTGAATGACTACAGCTACCGCGGCGAGGTCCGCAGGCTCCTCCGAGGCCAGGGTTGGATCTCGGCACCGACTCACGAGCTCTCGCTCTCGGAGGCGCGGCGCGGAATCCAGCTGTTCGTCACTGGTGAGCATGACGCCCTGCTGACGCTGCTTGGGGCCGGGAGCCGATAGGCCGCCTGCTTCGATCGACGCGGATTCGCGCGCACGTACGGACGGTGACTGTCCGATCGTTCGTACCTAGCCTGCGCCGCGTGGGGTCGCGTCTCTTCGACGAGAAGTTCGGCGCGGAGCGGCTGCGCGAGATTCCTCGCGGGCCTGGCGTCTATCT
Source organism: Myxococcota bacterium (assembly GCA_035762585.1). Lineage (GTDB taxonomy): Bacteria > Myxococcota_A > UBA9160 > UBA9160 > UBA6930 > VGRF01. Next base: position 3,724 of record DASTOI010000785.1, on the reverse strand, counting down.
CTTCCGCGACGCCGAGGGGCGTGTGCTCTACGCCGGCAAGGCGAAGGACCTGCGGCGGCGGCTCGCTTGTTATCGCAACGCCTCGCGCCGGAAGGCGCATCGCAAGATGCGGGCGCTCGTGCGCGAGGCGACATCACTCGAGGTGCAGCCGCACGAGAGCGAGATGCAGGCGCTGCTGAGTGAGAACGAGCTGATCCGCACGCTGCGGCCGCGCTTCAACGTCGACGGCGCGTTCACGTTCCTCTACCCGACCCTCGGCGTTGGCAGCGATGGCGGCCGCTTGCTGCTCGCGTTCACGTCGACGCCCGAGGAGTGGGGCAGCCTCGCGATGCGCTGGCACGGCTGCTTCCGTTCGCGCATGCGGGCGCGCGCAGCGTTCGATGCCCTCGTCGCCCTGTTCGGGCGCATCGGACACCGCGAGCCGATGTCACGCCTGCCGGACGTTCCGCTCCGGCGCGGCGTGCGGCTCGAGGCGTTTCGCCGGCTGTCGCCGGAGCTGGCTGCGGCGGCGAGTGCATTCCTCGCAGGCGAGTCGACGGATCTCCTGACGATGCTGTTCGAGCGCCTGCTCGAGAGCGCGAGCGCGCGCCGCGATGCGGCGGAGGTTGAAGAGCAGCTGCGCACGCTCGCCGGATTCGCGCGCAAGGACGTCGCTGCGCTGCGGCGCGCGCTGCAGAAGACGGGACGCTCGGGATGGGTGCCGGGAGAAGAACGCGATGCGCTCTTCATCGCGGCGCGTCATTCCCGGAGGCACGCGCGCGCCGACGCGTCATCCGCATCGAGGCGATCTGGGGCGGGCAGAGCGCTCTTAGCTTCCGCGAAACATGCGACGAGTCCGCCGCGCGTGCGCGCCCACGCGGAGATCGACGATGGGATTGAACGTTGCGCGGCTGGTCGGCCTCGCTCTGCTCGTGTCGTGTCCAGTGCGGGTCGGCAGCGAACCGAGCGATGAGGCACAGCCGATGTCACCCGAGGACTGGCCGCGACTCTTCACCGAGCGCCTGAACGCCGGCGATCTCGACGGCGTCGTTGCGTTGTACGCCCCCAACGCCCGCTTCGTGACGCAGTCGGGAGAGACGCTGAGCGGGCTCGAGCGAATTCGCGAGGTGCTCGCGGAGCTGATCGACGCGAGAGCGAAGCTCGAGAGCCGCGTGGTGCACTCGGTCGTCGTGGACGACGTCGCGCTGCTCTACACGGACTTCCGCGGGACGACGCCGCCGAGCGCGGGCGCGGCGGTGGAGCTGCGGCAGCGCGCGCTCGAGGTGCTACGGCGCCAGCCGGATGGGAGGTGGAAGCTGATCGTCGGCGATCCGGGTGGGCGCGACCGGGCGGGCGCAGCGCGCTAGAGAGAGCGCTGCAGGAGCGCTCGTGACCGACGACTTCTATTGCGACGAGGCGCTGAGCGGCCGCACGCCGGTGCGGGTCGTGGCCGAGACCGAGACGGTCCTGGCGTTCCATCACACGCGGCCGTTTTGGCCGGTGCACATCGTCGTCGTTCCCAAGCAGCACATTCCCTCGCTCTTGGACCTCGGGGATGGCGGCGAGAAGCTGCTGCAAGACGTGCTCGGCGTGGTCCGCCAGCTCGCGGCGCAGGTGAACCGAGAGCACGGCGCGTGTCGCGTGCTGACGAACCTCGGCAAGTATCAGGATTCGAAGCACCTGCACTTTCACGTGAGCTTCGGCGAGCCGCTCCGCTAGTCCCCTAATGAGCGTGTCGATCGCCCCGAAATCCCTGATAGGCTGCGCGCCCGAGGAGGAGGGCGCATGGCGAGCGCGATCCGCGGGCGCGAGGGGATGACGGACGATCAGCTCCAGTTCGAGCTCCAGAACGGCGGCCGCTTCGTGGTGTTCCAGTACTGCATCTCGGTCGTCGTCATGAGCTTCAAGCGCAGCTCCGACGTCTACTTCTTCCGCGCGGGTGAAGCGCGCGCCGCGAAGGGGCTGCCGTTCTCGCTGCTCTCGCTGCTGCTCGGCTGGTGGGGCATTCCGTGGGGCCCGATCTGGACGGTCTCGACGATCTTCCGGAACTCGACGGGCGGGCTCGACGTGACGAACGAGATCGTCGCAGGCGTCGCGCCGACCGAGACCTGACGTCCCACGGCGCCGCGGCAATGGCCTCGCAGCGTGCTCCCGCGCATGCCAACGTCGCTCGCCTTCGAGGAGGGCGAGCATGTTCGATCTCACGGGGCGCGTCGCGCTGGTCACGGGCGCGGGGCAGAACCAGGGCGCGGGCATCGCGCGGGCGCTCGCGGCGCAGGGCGCTGCGGTCGCGGTGAATGATCTGCACGAGCGGCGCGCGGAGCGCGTCGCGGAAGAGATCCGCAAGGCGGGAGGGCGCGCGCTGGCGGCGCCGTTCGACGTCGCGGATTTCGCGGCCGTAACAAGCGCGGTGGAGCGCATCGGGAGCGCGCTCGGCGCGATCGACGTCCTCGTCAACAACGCCGGCATCCCCGAAGGCATGGGGATCGCGCAGTTCCGCGCGACGCAGCCGGAATCGTGGCGGCCCTACGTCGACGTGAACATTTACGGCGTGATGAATTGCGTGCGCGCGGTGATCGACGGCATGTGCGCGCGCGGCTTCGGGCGCATCATCACGATCTCGTCGGGCGCGGGGCAGACGGGGCTCGCGCTCGGCGTCTCGGCCTACGCTGCGAGCAAGGGCGGGCAGATCGCGTTCATGCGCCACGTCGCGCTGGAGAATGCGCGCTCGGGTGTTACGGCGAACACGCTCGCGCTCGGGCTGATGTCGAACGCCGGCGGCGCCGACGTGACGGCGGGGCTCGCCAAGACGGTGCCGGTCGGGCGCCTCGGCACGCCGGAGGACGTCGGCGCCGCGTGCGTGTTCCTCGCGTCGAACGAGGCGAGCTGGCTGACCGGCCAGACGATCGGCCTCAACGGCGGGAATCTTACGAGCTGAGGCGCACGCGCCCGCGCGGATCCGCTCGGCTTCGTCGTCGCAGCGTTACAGCGGGGTCAGACCCCGTTGTTACGCCGCGGCGGGGCCGTTCAGTCGCGCAGCCAGCCCGGCAGACAGCCCGCGCGGCGGCACTCTTCTTCGAGGCCCTCCGCGAGGTAGTCCTCAGCGCGATCCTTCTCCTCGTCGAGCGCGGCCTTGGTCGCGTCGACCTCGCTGCACGGGACGTCGCGGCGAATGCCCGTGCGGCGGTCCTCGGCCCAGAGCAGGTTGCCCTCGTTGCACCAGCGCACGGCGGCTTGCAGGTACTGGAGCTCCGCCTCGATCTGCTGAAGCCGCTGCTGGGCCTCGGACTTCTTGTTACGCCAGAGCGCCTCCGCGCCTGCGCTGTCATCGACCGCCGCCGCCGGCGCGCGCCGTGGGAGCGGCGCGGCGCCCGGACGCGCCGAAGCGAGCGGCTCCGCCTTCTCGATGCGCTGCACCGCGGCATCCTTCAGCACGTGCGGCTGCGCGTTCGGGCACTGCGCGGCGCTGCTGGTGAAGGTCACCTCGCCGTTCGGCCCCACGCACTTGAAGATCTCGGCGCTCGTCGTGCCGCTCGTCAGCAGCGGCAGCGCGAACGCGAGGGCAAGGCCGGCGCGACGCATCCCTAATTCCTCCATGCCTGCGGCACGCCCGCGAGGTTCGCCTCCGCGTCGAGCTCGTCGAGTGCCGCCTCGAGCTCTTCGCGCCGGCGCTCGAGCACGCGCACCCGCAATTCATCCGTCAGCTCGGGGCCGGAGAGGTGCGCGTCGAGCTCCGCGATCAGAC
>DASTOI010000784.1:0-3472 GCA_035762585.1 Myxococcota bacterium | reverse complement strand
GAGGGCGGCCACATCGCGGCGACCGCGTCGTTCGCCGGCATGGTCCCGAACATCGGGCTCGGGCCGTACTGCGTCGCGAAGTACGGCGTGGTCGCGCTGATGGAGGTGCTGCACCGCGAGCTGCGCGAGCACGGCATCGGCGCGTCCGTGCTGTGCCCGATGCGCGTCAAGACGAACATCGATGCCTCGGGGCGCAACCGGCAGAGTGATTACGGCGGTCCGGAGAAGCAGAACTATCCCGAGGTGGACGAGTCGCAGATGGCCGGGCGCCAGATCGACGTCGCGCAGGTCGGCCGGCTCGTCGTCGACGGCATCAAGCGCAACCAGCTCTATCTGTTCCCGCATCCGGAGAGCCGCGAGTTCATCCAGCGCCGCTTCAAGCGGATCGACCAGGCATTCGAGGCGGGAGGTCCCTGACGGCTCACGAGAGCGATCGAGCGCTCGCGTGGGGAGGGCTCGCGTCCGATGGAGACGAACGTACGCGTCAGCGTGACGAGCGGGCTCGCCGCCTTCGTCGAAGCGAGCGGCGGCTCGTTCGCGCGCGTGCTGGCCGAGGCGGGCGTCGAAGCCCGCGAGCTCGCCGACCCCGAGCGCTGGATGCCGGTTCGCCGCGCGGCCGCGCTGCTCAACGCGGCTGCGCGCGAGCTGCGCGACGACGCGTTCGGGTTGCACTACGGCCTGCGCCGCGAGGCGTCGGCGGTCGGCGTGCTGCGCTACGCGATTCGCCACGCGCCCACCGTCGGCGCAGCGCTGCGCAACGCGGATCGCTTCAGCGGGCTCCAGATGCAGCGCGGCCGGATGCACTTCCTCCCGGCCGGCGGGCTCCCGCTGATTCGCTTCGAGATCACGCCGGCGGACTACGAGCTGCTGCGCTGGTACTCCGAATCCGTCGCAGTGCTCGGGCTGCGGCTCGTGCGAAGCCTGTGCGGCGAGGACTGGGCTCCGCAGCGCGTTCGCTTCGGGCACAGCGCGCCGCGCGACCCGCGCGAGTACGAGCGCTCGTTCGGTTGCCCGGTCGAGTTCGACCAAGGCGTTCACTTCGAAGTGACGCTCGCGCCGGCGGATCTCGCACGCGAGGTGGTCGGCGCCGATCCGACGCTGCTGCGCCTCGTCGAGAGCCACCTCCGGCTCCAGCTCGGCGGCGACCCGCACGACGGCTGGGTCGCGGAGGTTCGGCACGCAGTCGCGGATGCGCTGTCGAACGGCGAGGCGTCGATTCGCGCAGTCAGCAAGCGGCTCGGGCTGAGTCCGCGCACGCTGCAGCGCCGGCTCGAAGCGCACCGGACCTCGTTCCAGAGCATCGTCTCGGCGGTGCGCCGCGAGCTCGCCGACCAGTACCTCGGCACGGCAGACCTCAGCCTCGCCGAGGTCGCGTTCCTGCTCGGCTACTCGGACCTCTCGAGCTTCCATCGCGCCTTCCGGCGCTGGAGCGGGAAGACGCCCACGGAGAAGCGCAGGAGCTTGATCAGCTCCGCGGTCAGCTGACGGCCTCCGCTTCCCCCGCGTCCTCGAGCGGCAGGCGAACCTCGAAGGTCGCGCCGGAACCCGGCCGGGAATGCAAGCGAATCTCGCCGCGATGCGCGTGGACGATCTCGCGCGCGATGAAGAGCTCGAGGCCCGTCGTGTCCTCGGGCGACTTCGCGGCGAACGACGGCTCGAACATGCGACTGCGCCGCTCCGGCGGGATGCCCGGGCCGTCGTCGCTCACGCTGACGACCGCGTAGCCGCCGTCGGGGGCCGTGCGCACGCGGACGCGACCGCGCTCGCCGGCGGAGTCGACCGCGCTCACGAGCAGCGGCAGGAAGACGTGGCGCAGCTGGCTGGGCGCGCCCTGCACCGAGGGCAGCTCGGCGTAGTGCTCGTCGATCAAGAGCCCGCTCTTCTTGCGCGCCGCGGCGACGCGCACGCAGCTGCGCAGCAGCGCGGTGAGCGACGTGGTCTCGAGCTCCGTGCTGCTGTGCGCCTCGCTCGCGGCCAAGCCCTGCAGGTCGCCCATCAGCGCGATCGCGCGCTCGACGCCCTCCGCGCTCTCGTCGAGGATGCGCGCGAACTCGAGCAGCGGGTTCGCGCCGGCGAAGGTCAGCCCGTCCGCGAGCTGCGGCAGCTCCTCGCGCATCGCGGCGAGGTTGCTGCGCACGACGCTCAGCGGGTCCTTCACCTCCTGCGCGATGCCGGCCGCGAGCCGGCTCATCGCGTCGAGGTGCCGCGTCTCGCGCACGTGGCGCTGGATCGCGGCGCGCTCGGTGATGTCCTCGAGCAGGAACAGCGCGCCCGAGATGCCGCCGTCCTCGCCGCGCAGCGGCCCGCCGACGACGCGGAACTTGCGCGGTCCGCGCCAAAGCGATTCGTAGCTCGCCTCGGTCGCGAAGGTCTCGCCCTCCGCGAGCGCGCGGTGCACGACCTCGACCGCGCCGCTCTCGAGCACACGCGGGTGCTGCAGCAAGTTGCCGAGCTGCTCGATCGGCATCGGCTCGGGCGCGCCGAGCATCCGCCAGACCTGCGCGTTCACGACCGTCAGCCGGCCGCTCGCGTCGCAGGCGATCACGCCGAGCGGGGCCGTATCGATCAGCGTGAGGAAACGCTTCGCCTCGACGCGGCCCTCGCGCGACGCCAGCGCGAGCGCGGCGAGGCCCAGCGCGATCACCGCGAGCAGCACCGGCCAAGCGACGCCTAACAACCCGAGTGCGATCGCGGCGGCCGCGATGCAGGCGCCCGCGAGCATGAGCGCGCGCGTGCCGAGCGCGCGCGGCTCGCGCCACGCTCCGCCCACGCGCGCGGCGCCCGTGCTGCGGCCGCGCTGAGCGGCGATCCACCAACCGAACATCAGGACGAGCTGAATCGCGAGGGCTAGCCCGATCCCTCGCAAGATTTCCGAGCCGACTCCCGCCTCCACCTGCACTCCGACGTCTCAGACGCGCCGCCGAGGTGAGCTGCTCGCACGCGCATCCACAGCTTCAACGAGTCCAGTCGCAGCATGCTCACCCCAGGACGATGCAACATCGGCGCTGGGCGCGCGCTGATCTTTGCGAAGCGCGCCAATCCGTTTGCATTTCGCGCCAGCTTGTTTCGACTTGTCCGCGCTGAGCGCCAGCGAGTCTGTTTCGACTTGTCCGCGCCGAGCGCCAGCCAGGCGTGCGCGCGCGGAGGAGAAGCGCGGAGGACGCATTGAGGTTCGCGGGGCAGCGCGGAGGGAGTATTGAGGCGCGCGGGATAGAGCATGTGAAAACGGCGCGGTCGTCCGCCTACTGTGCGCGGATGTTTTCTGCGCGGGCGTCTTGGGATCTCACGCCGAGCGCGCTCGCGCGGCGGGTGGACGCGGCGCGCGCGAGCGGGCGCCCGCTCTTCGATCTCACGCACGCGAATCCGGCGAGCCTCGCGTTGTCGGGCGAGCTGCTGGCGGTCAGCGCACCTTGGGAGGACGGTGCCGCGAACGACGCAGGGGCCGTGTACGTGTACCGGCGGGACCTCATCA
>DASTOI010000783.1:0-2920 GCA_035762585.1 Myxococcota bacterium | reverse complement strand
CGGCACCGTGGATGCCCTCGACGGATCCGAGCTTCTCGGCGACCAGCTCGGGACTCGTGTTGCCATCGATCAGGATCTCGTGCGGCAGCAACGCGCCCTCGCCGATGCCAGCTTCTTCGAGCGCGGTAAGGCCGGCCTTGGCGTCACCTGACTGGGCGAGCGTGTCGGCGTCGTGGATGCCGAGGCGAAGGTCGGTGGCGGCGAACGTCAGCGAGGCGAGGATGCCCAGGCCCACGCCGGCGGCGAGCCAGCGACGGCGCAGGATGCCTTGGGCCCAGCGCGTCCACATGCGGCTGGCCTTGTCGTCGGTCCGCCAGTGCGGCCAGTCGAGGCGCGTGCCGAGCTTCGCGAGCACGACGGGGAGCAGGGTGATCGCGACGAGCACCGAGACGAGCGGGATCAGCATCCCGCCGTAGCCCACCGAGCGCAGGAAGGGCAGCGGCAGCGCGATCAAAGCGAGGAGGCCGATCGCCACCGTGATGCCGCTGAAGACGACGGCGCGCCCGGCCGTCTCCATCGCCTTCTGGACTGCCTCCTCGCCGCCGGCGCCGTGCGAGCGCTCCTCGCGCCAGCGCGAGACCACGAGTAGCGAGTAGTCGATCGCGATCCCGAGGCCGATCAGCGCGATCAGGAACTGCACGATCGGCGAGATGCCGGTCGCATTCGCCAGCACGAGCAGCGGCACGAAGCTCGTCATGATCGAGACGACGGCCATCAGCAGCGGCACGAGCGCCAGGAAAGACGCGAAGACGAAGATCAGCACGAGCAGCGCGCCCATGCCGCCAATCACCGCCTCGAGCAGGACGCTCGTCCCCTCGTTGTCGGCGCCGCTGTCCTCCATCAACGCATCGATACCTGTCAGCCGGACCGGCTCGCCGGCCACCGTCTCCCCATCCAGGGCGCGAGCGGCGGCCTTCGCCGCCTGAGGCGCCTCGCCCCACTGTGAACTCGGATCGGGCCGCGGATAGGCGAGTACGAAGGTCGTCCGGCCATCCTTGGAAACGAACGTGCGGTCACCCGTAGAGGCGAATGAGGCAATCCGTGAGCCGGGCAGGGCCTTCCGCAGGCGCTCGTCGATGAGCGCGAGCTCGGCGCGAACTCCCCTCGTGTCGACCGTCGTTCCTTCCGACAGGGTGACCACGGGCACGAGTGGAGCGGTGTCGCCGCCGGTGCCCCCGTAGCGCGTCTCGATGAGTCGTTGCGTCTCCCAGCCTTCCTTTCCAGGCACCGAGAACTCGGGGTCGAGCGCGTCTGTGGCGGGACCGGCGACGGCGATGCCTGCGATTGTGAGCGCAAGCCACAAAACGACAACGGTGCGCTTGTGGGCGAGAACCCAGCGCGTGAGCGGCAGCACGGTGGACCTCCTGCTTGCTTACTTGTCGAAGACGAACGGCAGGGTCTGGAAAGGACAGCTCGCGCAACCTCATCTCAGCGGGGCGTCGTCGGAGCAGTCACATCCTTCGGCTCGCGTTCGTCATCTCTGTGACGGATCAGGAGGGAAGGATGTGACGGTGAACGCGATCGACTGGCAGACGGAGGAGTTCGAGCGGCACCGGCCGCACCTGCGCGCCGTCGCCTACCGCATGCTCGGCTCCTTGAGCGACGCGGACGACGTCGTTCAGGAGGCTTGGCTACGGCTCAGCCGTTCGGACGCCGCGTCCGTCGACAACATGCGCGGCTGGCTGACGACCGTCGTGGCGCGCTTGTCGCTCGATGAGCTGCGCGCACGCAAGGCGCGCCGCGAACAATCCGGCCAGGAGTGGCTACCCGATCCGATCATCAGCCATCGAGATGGGGTCGATCCGGAGCAGGAGGCGCTCCTTGCGGACTCAGTCGGCTTGGCGCTCCTCGTTGTGCTCGAGACGCTCACCCCGCCGGAGCGGCTTGCGTTCGTGCTGCACGACGTGTTCGCGGTGCCCTTCGACGAGATTGCGCCCATCGTCGGCCGCTCCCCGGAGGCGGCGCGCCAGCTCGCGAGCCGCGCGCGCCGCCGCATTCGGAGCGAACGGACGGTTCCAGACGCCGACCTCGACACGCAGCGCGAAGTCTTCGAGGCCTTCCTCACTGCGGCGCGTGAAGGCGACTTCGAGAGGCTGCTCGAGCTCCTGGATCCCGACGTCGTCCTGCGCGCGGATTCGGGTCCGCTCGCGGGCGGATTGCGGGAGATCCGCGGTGCAGGGGCGGTCGCCGGCCAGGTGGCCACCTTCGCGCAACTCGTGCAGGACGTGCGGCCCGCGCTCGTGAACGGCGCTGTGGGCGCCGTCTCGTTCATGAACGGAGAGCCGTTCTCACTCGGAGCCATCACGGTCAGGGGCGGGAAGATCGTCGAGATCGACATCCTCGCCGACCCCGAGCGCCTCCGGAAATTCGATCTGACGATGCTCACAGATTGAACCCCTGCACGGCGAGGGGCACGTCCTTACCCTCGACGCCCAGGCGGCGTTCGCTCGCCCAAGGGTCCGCATCTCGGATAAGCACGCAAAGTGCAGTAATCGGCCGCGCGGAAGGTTGACCTGTGATGCGCGCGACACGTACGTTGCTCGTCGCACCGAGCACGGAGCGCGAGTAGGCCGAAGCTCAACCTGAGGGCCCTACGCGGAAGCGGAAGGTCAGTGGGCTGAGTGGACGAAAGCGCCACCGGCTCGGTGAACTCTTTTCACGTCCGCGAGCAAGCCACAGCCTTCGCACGCCGCCGAGAGGTAGAGGCGCGCCTGTAGTTAGACCGGCGCTGGCTTCCAGATCGAGGCGGGCGTGCGCACGAGAGACAAGGCCGTGACCTTGATCCTCAATCTCCGTCGCGGCGAGCGACCCAACAGCACCGGACGAGCTGCCGACGTCGAATGTGTTCCTGTTCTGCGACCACCTGTCGCGAGCCTACGACCTGCGCGCCCGGTGTCTCGTTTTCCCGAGCCACGAGTTG
>DASTOI010000782.1:0-3941 GCA_035762585.1 Myxococcota bacterium | reverse complement strand
CGCCGGGCCACGAGAGGGCGAGAAGCAGCGCGAACGCCGCCACAAAGAGCAGCCGATCCCAAAGCGTGGCGCGGACGTTCTCCATCGCGTGGCCTCCTCGCCGTGACCTCGGAGACGCATCGGCGCCGACGCCCGAACCCTTGAGTGAGAGAACGCACGCCCCGCGCCGGGTTTGCGCGCGAGCTGCGCGGCCGCTGCACGTGCGGCGCACGTGGCGGCCGACACGTCCAGCTGGCGAGGCTTCGGAGCGGCGTCGCCGGCGCATCCACAGGGTCGAGCGGCTAGATGCCCGAGCCGCCCTCTTCCGACTGGGAGTGCATCCCACACTCCTTGGTGTCGGCCTGCTCCCACCACCAGCGGCCGGCGCGGAGATCCTCGCCGGGGCGGACGGCGCGCGTGCACGGCGCGCAGCCGACGGTCGGGAAGCCCTCGGCGTGCAGGCGATTCACCGGGACGCCGTGCTTGCGCACGTAGTCCCATACGTTCGCGCTGCTCCACTCGACGAGCGGATTCACCTTCACGAGCCGCCCGTTCTTTTCGAGCTCGAGCTTCGCGACACCGGCGCGCGTCACGTTCTGCTGCCTGCGCAGGCCGGTGACGTGCGCGTCGAGCTCCGCGAGATAGCGGCGATTCGGCTCGACCTTGCGCAGCCGGCAGCACAGCTGCCGCTTCTCGAGCGACTCGTAGAAGAGGTTCATGCCGTGCTCGCGCACCATCGCCTGCACGGCAGCCGCATCCGGGTAGATCACCTCGACCGCGACGTCGTAGCGATCGCGCACGCGGTCGATCAGGTCGTACGTCGCCTGCGGAAGGCGGCCCGTATCGAGCGTGTAGACGCGGAAGCGACCCGGTGCGACGCGGTGCAGCATGTCGATCAGCACGAGGCCTTCCGGGTTGCCGAACGAGCAGGAGACCGCCATACGCGGCGAGAAGTTGTCGGCGGCCCAGCCGAGCATCTCCTCCGGCGTGGCGGTCGCGCTCCACGCGGACGCAGATTCGACGAGCTGGCTGAGATCGGCGGGAGCGCGGTGGAGGGCAGCGGTCATGGGCTCTCAGCTCGGGCGGACGCGGGTTCGTAGCAGACCGATGCGAGTCCCCCCGCAGCGGATTCGCTTGTTCGCGCCGAGGCGGCGCTTGCCTAGCAAGCGAAGCGCGCAGCGAGCCGAAGGCGGGGGTAGTCGAACGGTGGCCTCCGCGTGCGCTGGACCCTCGGTGTGCGGTGATCGCGCATCCTGAGTCAGCCTCCTAGCTCTGCGAGGGCGGCAGCTGCTTCGTGAACTGCTGGAGATCGAAGTAGTCGCGCCACGCGGTGATCCGCCCGTCGCGCAGCTCGAACGTGCCCATCACGGGCAGCTCGACCCATTTGCCGCCGATCTTGAAGCGGTCGGTGCGCTCGGTGAGCACGACGCCGTGATCGTTCTCGGCGATCTGGTGCAGCACCCATTCCACCTCGCTGGCCATGCTCGAGAAGCTCGTGAGCGCCGCGCGAACCGCGTCCGTTCCCTTCACCGCGGGCAGCGGAATGTTGTGGTAGACGCAGTCGGGCGCGATGAACGCCATCAGCTCGTCGAGTCGGTTGCGGCTCCAGGCGGCGACGAAATCACTCACGCGCTTCGTGTTTTCGCTCATGTCGGCCTCCTCGGAAGCGCGGCACGGTATCGCACCCACTCGCCCGTGATGACTGCAGCTACCGTGCGTCTTTTCGCGGAGTCGGCCCTTGGAGCTCGCACACGCGTTTCACGTGGCCGGCGCGCTCGCGACGCTCGTGCGCGGCGTGCTCGCGCTGCTCTGGCCCGCGGCGTTCGCGCGCCGGCTGAGTCTCGCGCCGGGCGACGCGCTCGGCCGCAGCGAGCTGCGCGCGACGCACGGCGCGCTGCTGACGAGCCTCGGCGCATTCGCGGTCTTCGCGCAGGATCAGGTCGCGTTCGCGCTGCTCGGGGGCGCGTGGGCCCTGGCGGCGTGCGTGCGCGTCGGCGGCGCGCTGCTCTCGAGCGAGCTCGACGCGCGCGTCTGGCGCGCGGCGCTGCGCGACGGCGCGTTCGCCGTGCTGCTCCTCTGGCCGGGCTGATTCGGCGGCGATTCGCTGCGCGGCGGGGGCGAGCGTTGACGCGGCGATCAACGGCGCGCGCTCGGCGCACTCTGCGTAGTGTTCGAGCGTGAGCGAACGCGACGCGCTGATCCTCCAGGCGCTCCGAAAGCAGGCCGAGAACTGCGCCGCGATGGGCTCGCCGATCTACGGCGACCTGCTCGTGCGCTGCGCAGACGACTTCGCCGCGAGCGGCGTCGTCGCGCAGCTGCTCGCCGACTGGGGCGGGCACCCCGTGCTCGACAACATCGCGCTCCGGCTGCTCGGCGCGGCGCATTTCCTCGCGCTGCGCGGCGACGCGCCTGCGCTCGCGGCCTCCTTTCCGTCGACCGGCGGCCGTTACGACGCGCCGCTCGCGTGGATGGCGCTGCGCGAAACGTTCGAGAGCGAGCGAGCGCGCATCCGCGCGCATCTCGACGAGCAGATTCAAACGAACGAAGTGCGCCGCTGCTGCGCGCTGCTCGGCGGCTTCCTCGCTCTCTCGCGCGCCCACGAATGGCCGCTCGGGCTGCTCGAGATCGGCGCGAGCGCCGGGCTGAATCAGTGCTTCGACCAGTACCGCTACGCGCTCGGCGCGCAGCGCTTCGGGCCGATCGACGCGCCGCTGGCGCTCGACTGCGAGTGGCGCGGGAAGCCGCTCGAGCTCGCGGGCCCGCCGCTGCGCGTCGCGAGCCGCCGCGGCTGCGATCTCTTCCCGATCGACCTGCGCGTCCGCGAGCAGCGGCTGCGCCTCGAATCGTTCTTCTGGCCCGACCAGCTGGAACGCATCGCCCGCCTGCGCGCCGCGTGCGATTGCGCGCTGCGCTCGGGCGTCGAGCTCGAGCGCGCCCGCGCGGGCGATTGGCTCGCGCGCGAGCTCGCCGCTCCGGCGCCGCGCACGACGACCGTGCTCTTCCACAGCGTGATGTGGCTCTACGTCCCGGAAGACGAGCGCACGCGCATCCGCGACCTGATGAGTGAAGCGGGCGAGCGCGCGACGGCCGAAACGCCGCTCGCGTGGCTCAGCATGGAGGGCCACAACTACGAGTTCTGCGAGATCCGGCTGCGCACGTGGCCCGGAGGTGAGGACCGCCTGTTAGGGCGGTGCCACTATCACGGCGCTTGGGTCGAGTGGAGCTGACGGGGTGCGCGCCTTCGTTCGTGGCGCCGCCTCGCGGTCCGGCGCGGCGGCGCAGTCGCTTCAGTCGTCGCTTTCGCCAACGCGGGCGGCGAGGGTTGCGATCGTCTCGTGAAGCACCGGATGGATTTCGTCTGGCGCGATTTCGGCGAGCGGACCCAGCACGAACACGCGCTCGTGCATGCGCGGGTGCGGAATGGTGAGCTCCGGCGCATCGATCACGAGCCCGCCAAATAACAAGAGATCGAGATCGAGCGGGCGCGGCTGGTTGCGCTCCGGGCCGCGCGTCCGGCCCGCGCCGGCTTCGATCTCGTGGAGCCGGCGGAGCAGCGCGAGCGCATCGAGCTCGGTGTCGAGCGCGACGGCAGCGTTGAGGTAGTCGGGCTGAGGAGGGCCGAGCGGCGGCGTCTCCCAGACGCTCGACTGCGCGACGACGCGCACGCCCGGCGTCGCGCGCAGCGACTCGATCGCGCGCGCGAGCGCGCCCGCCCGGTCGCCCAGGTTCGCGCCGAGCGCGACGTAGGCTCGCGTCATCGATCGAGCCTACACACGCCGATCGGCCGCGACGTGGCTCGGGAGGCCGCCCTACCTACATTCCGCAGCCGTGCCTGCGCCTCCGACACTCCTGCCCGAGCTTCGGACCGACGTTCCGGGTCCGCGTTCGCGCGCGCTCGCGGCGCGGCTCGCCGCGGTCGAGAGCCGGAACGTGACGGCCCTAGCGCCCGAGCCCCCCATCTT
>DASTOI010000781.1:0-6826 GCA_035762585.1 Myxococcota bacterium | reverse complement strand
CCGCCGGGCGCGAGGTGGCGGCGGATGTTCGCGAGCGCGGGGAGCTGCGCGGGCACGTCGAGCAGATGGGAGAACGCGCGGAACGGCACGGTGATCAGCCGGAAGCGGCGCGCGCCGAGATCGAACGACTCCATGCTCGCGTGCACGAGCTCGAGATTCGGCGGCGGCTCCTTCGCACGGAACACGTCCAGCATGTCGCGGGAGGCGTCGACGCCGACGCACGCGACGCCGTCGCGCGCGATCGGCAGCAGCACGCGCCCGGTGCCGCAGCCGAGCTCGAGCACCGGACCGCCGCTCGCCTGCGCCAGCGCGCGGTAGAACGCGACATCCTGCGAGCCGCCGCGCAGCACCTCATTGATCGCGTCGTAGTGCCGCGCGACGAGCCGCGCGTAGCCGTCCGTGTACGTCACCGCGCCAGCGTAAGTCACCAGATCGGGGACGTTCATACCTGGCGGTGACTTGAGGGACACTCTTGGTGGGGTCGCCGGCTGAGGAGTGGCACCGAAGTCACCGGCACGTATGAACGTCCCCGTTTTGGTGACTTGCGTGGGCGGCGCGCGGAGTGGGTCAGTGCTCGGGGGTGCGGCCGAGCAGGAATTGGGCGAGGCGGCGGAGATCCTCGTTCGGGTGGTCGCGCTCGATTTCGCGCAGCACGGCTGCGCCGTCGGGGCCGAGCAGGCTGAGGCCGGCGAGCGCGGGGCGCATTGCTTCCGTGTCGTGCGCGCGCGCGCCGAACACGCGGGCGCGCAGCACCGGCGCGGATTCCGCAGGGAACGCGGGCAGCACGCGGAGCGCGGCGGCTTGCACGTTCGCGTCCGCGTCGAAGAGCGCGTCGATCGCCGCGCCCGCTGCGCGCGCGCCTTCGCGGCGGGCGAGCGCTTCGAGCGCGGCGGCGCGCACTTCGCCGGCCGTGTCGCGCCGAGCGAGCGCCTCCAGCTTCGCCGCGTCGACGCTGGCCGGCGCGCCGCGCACGATCGCAGCGCGCATGCGTGGATCGCTCGATGCCCGATGCCGGCGCGCCTCCTCCGGCGAGAGCGCGCCCATCGCTCCGAGTGCCTCGACCGCGAGCGGAGCGAGCGCCCCGCCGGCGGCGCTGAGCTTGCGCGCCTCCGGCTCGAGCGCCGTCAGCCGGCGGCGCGCCGCGAGCGTGAGCGCGCCCGCGCGCACCTCGTCCGGGCGCGTCGCATCGAGCAGCAACGCGCCGAGCGCGTCGCGCGCGGCCGCAACGAGCTGCGGCGCCAGCGCGGGCCGCAGCGCCAGCTGCTCGATGGCCTCGAGCGCCTGCCGCTGCTCGGCGAGCCGCGCGATCTGCGCCAGCGCCGTAACACCCGGCGAGCCCGCACGCGCCATGCGCGGAAGACGCAGGTAAGGCCCGATCGCGTCGAGCGTCGCGGGCGCCGGATCGCGCGCGAACGCCTCGCCGCGGCCGGCGACCGCCCACGCATCGCGCTGCGGGAAGCGCTTCATCCAGAGCGAGCCGCTCGGCAGCGGCTCCAGCGCGAGCAGCACGCGCTCGCCTTGCGCGAAGCGCAGCGCGCGGCTCGCCGCGAGCTCCTCCCACGCGATCCGCAGCTTGGCTCCGGGCGAGCTACCGCCCGCGAGCGCGCGCTCGACCTCGAGCTCGGCGCTGAAGCCTTGCGCATCCAGCTGACGGAGCGCGCCGATCGTCCCGGCGACGACGTGCGCGGCCGTCTCCGCTGGCGCGAGCAGCGCGCCCGGCGCGGCGCGCGGCTTCTCCGCAGGCGGCCCCGGCGTCGCCGCCGCCGCGCCCGCGAGGAGCAACGCTGCGGCGGCGGCTCGGATCCGGCGGCGAATCGAGAGATCGCTCAGGGCACCACCGACACGCCCGGCGCGTCGAACGCGGCATTGCCGTCGACGTCGACGAAGAGCGCGTTCGTGAAGCCGAGCGCTCGCACGCCGGCTTCGCCCGCGGTGACGTTGGTGAGATCGGCGAGCGTCGGGTTCTGCGCAGCCGACAGATTGCGCGGGAAGACGGGGAACATGGGCGGCGAGACCCCCGGCGTGCCCTTCACGACGACCACGATCCACTCATCGCGCGTAAGGCCGGCGA
Organism: Myxococcota bacterium; assembly: GCA_035762585.1. Taxonomy (GTDB): domain Bacteria; phylum Myxococcota_A; class UBA9160; order UBA9160; family UBA6930; genus VGRF01. The sequence goes on along the minus strand of DASTOI010000781.1, from coordinate 4,755 downwards.
GCGGGATCGTGAGGTGCGTCTCGAGCCGCTCGCCGCCGGGCACGCTCGGCACGACGTTCGTCGTCGTTACGGTGAAGTCGGTGCCCGCAGCGAGCGTCGTCGTCGGCACCGCGTCGTAGAGCGTCGGCGTCGTCCCGCTCAGCAGCGCCACCTGCGTCGACGCGTTCCGGTAGATCTCGATCGTGTCGTAAGGGGCCCAGAGCGGCGCCTGCACGTGGATCTCGAGATCGACCGAGCCGTCCGTCGCCGTAATCAGTGTCGTGCCGCCGAGCGAGAAGTCCGCGACGGCCGCGCCCTCGACGAGGCGCGTCTGCACGTAGATGCCCTGCCCGCCGACGGCGCGCCCGCCGCTCACGGCCTGCGCGATCTCGGCGTCGGAGATCGCGCTCGGCGCGTCGCTCGACGAGGGCGTCCAGGTGCGCGCGCCCGCGGTCTCGAGGTCGACCACGCTGTGCGTGTCGGTATCCGCGATCGCCGTCGCGAGAATTCCTTGATTCAAGAGGTTCATCCAGATCCCGATGCGCTGATCCAGGAACTGGGTCTGGTGGTTGTTATTGGAGCCGTTCCACAGCTCGAGCGCGCCGAACGCGTGGAAGAAGTTCGTCAGCGTGGGATCGAGCCGGAAGAACGTCGGGCACGGGTTCGCGGTCGTGCCCGGGCACGTCGCCAGGTTCGAGCGCGGCGGCGTCTGCGCGGTGTCGATGCGCAGCGGCTCGAAGTGGGAGTCGATGTGATTGATCTGCACGACCGTCGGCAGACTCGTGTTCTGCGGCTTCGTCTTCGCGGCCGCCTCGATCTGCGCGGGCGAGAGGCCGTAGCTGCCGAGCGACGGGAAGTCGGCGCCCGGCGCCGCCGCGCCGCCCCAGTCGGTGGAGCCGCCGGAGGCCGGCTTCGTCGCGTCGACCGCTTGCGGGTACGCGTTGAAGTGGCCGTAATCGAAGCTCGTGATCTCTTCGCCGATCGTGGTGTGCAGGAACGGCGCGAGGCCGAGCGTGCCGATCAGCGGCGCGAGGTCGCTGATCGCGTCGTGATCGGTCGCGATCAGGTTGTCGACGCCCTCGGCGGCGAACGCTTCCACGCGCCGCTCGTTCGCGATGCGCGAATCGGGGCTGTTCACCTGGTGCACGTGGTAGTCGGACGAGATGAAGCCGGCGGTGTCGAGCACCTGGGCGAGCTGCGCATCCACGACCGTCGTCGCGCCGGCGCTCAGCGTGACGGGCGCGCTGAACAGCGACCACTCGCCGCCGCGCGAGACGTAGACCTGATAAGAGCCCGGCTCGACGTCCAGCTCCGTGCTGCCGTTCGCTCCGGCGAAGCCGAGCGCGGCGAAGCCGGTATTCAGCACGTCGCGCGAGACGTCGTTCAGCACGCCGGTGTTCGACGCCGGAATGAGCGGAGAGACCTGCGAGAAGATCGTCGGCTCGGGGCTCGGGTCGAAGCCGATCACGCTGACGCGCGCCGGCGACGGGTTGCCGCCCGCGTCCGTGACGTTCACGCGCAGCCGCCCGGTCGCCGGCAGCGCGAAGTTCTCGGTCGTCACCGCGTCCGCCGCGACCGCGACGGCGTGGACGAGCGGCGTCGCCGCGCCGCCCTCGTACGGGAAGCCGTTCTTGCCCGCGACCGCGCCGTAATTGCCCGGCGGCACGCTCCCGGAATAACAACCGTCCGCACCGGCGACGAAGTGCGCGACGACGTGGTCGATCGCCGCGCCGCCCGTGAGCCCGAGCGCGACGCGCGCGCCCGGCAGCGGCGCGCCGCCGGCCGTCACGCAGCCCTCGAACGTGCCGGTCGGCGTGCCGTCGAGCCGCGCGCGCAGCGCGGTCGCGTTCGCGGCGCTGCCGTCGCCCACTGCGAAGTGCGCGGTGAACGAGCGGCTGCCGCCAGCCGGGATCTGCACGGGTCCGGGCGCGCCGGCCGGCACCGCCAGCAGCGTCGCGATCGACTGGCTGTGCATCAGGAACGTGACGCCGGAGGTCGTGAAGCTGCTCGAGGAGGCCGCCGACGTCGGCAGCTGGACCGGCAGCAGCGTGTAGTCGACGCCTTCGGAGGAATCGAAGCCGTAGTAGGAGAGCGCGAGGTTTCCGCCGGAGACGAGCAGCTCGCCGAGGCCGGCGACTGGATCCTGCAACGTGTCCTGCCACTGCTCGAGCGTGCCGCCGCCGTTCACGTAGTAGCCGACCCAGAACCGGCGCGTGACGGCCTCGCTGCTGAACATCGTCGTGTTCAGCTGGATGTCGCTGCGGCCCGGCTCGAGCACGTACTCGATGCAGGCGTCGATCGCGTAGTCCCGGTCGTCGGCCGCGGCGGGGAACGACGCGCCGAGCTGCGCGACCTGCGAGGACGCGTTCACGTAGTCGAGCAGGTCGTCGGGGCCGCACACGCGCAGAATCGCCGGCGTCCCGTCCTCGCCGTCGTTGACGACGACCACGGAGGTCGGGTTCACGACGGTCTCGATGTTCAGCGAGGTCGACAGCGCGAGGAACGCGTCGCGGCCTTCGCGCCCGACCAGCTCGGCGTCGATGATCTCGCCGCCGAACTGCCCGACGCTGTGGAGATCGCGCTCCGGCGCGTCCTGCACGACGAAGCGCGCGACGTCGTTCTCGAACAGCCAGTCGCCGAGCTGGCTGTGCCCGAGCGGGCCGGTGATCCGCTCGGATTCGCTCGTGATTCGGCGCACGCGCGCCTTCGGCGGCAGCCACTCGAAGCTGTTGCGGACGCGGTAGGTGGCGCCGTTCGTCGCCTTGCCCGTCACCTCGAGCAGGTTCACGTCGCGCAGCGGGGCGCCCGGGTCGAGGTCGGCGGTCCAAGTGGTCGGACCGCCGGCGAGCGCGACCGGGACTCCGTTCAGGGTTGCGGTCAGCGTGCCCGCGACGAGCGCAGTGCCCGTGACGATCTCCACCGCGACCGCCGGCGTGGCGAGGGAGACGCCGTTTCCGGGGCTGACGCTGACGATCACGATCGGGCCGCAGCTCCAGCCGAGCGAAGCGAGAGACACGAAGCAGGCCAGCAGACCGAGACGAACCCCGCGCACGTGAGCACCTCCGCACGCCCGCGACGCGGGCGCGCGCAGTATGAGGGCTCGGCGCGCGCGATGGGCGACTTTTGTCGTAGGCGAATCCCAGCGAAGTCTCTTGTCCTGCGATGTGCGCCCCGCATAGGATGGGCGACCCCGATGCCGGGGAAGCGGAGCGCGCGATGGCGAAGCGGCGGATGCGAAGGCGATGGCTCGGGCTCGTGGCGGCGCTCGCGATGACGCTGATCGCGGCCGGCGCATCGGCTGGGCCGTTCACCGGGAACTTGAGCGTGATCTTCGGCGGGCTGCCGCCGGTCGGCGTGGATGGCGCGGGCACCGGCGGCTCGACCGCCGCGGGTGTGACCGTGCCGGCTTCGGTGTTCTCGGCGACGACGTCCGTCACGGTGCCGGGACCGCTCGTCACGGCAGTGAGGCTCACGGCCGCCAACGACAGCGGCGCGTTCACCGGCGCGACCCTGCACGGGCCGATGGCGATCCGCGGCAGCGCGAGGTTGATGAATGGCGGCCTCACCGCGTTCACGATCCCGCTGACGATCGGCGGGACGCGCGGCGTCGGGCTGGGCGGCGCGCCCCTGCAGGTCGGCTCCGGCGCGACCGCGATCACCGTGAGCGCCGGTACGTGGAGCGCCGGCCTCGTCCAGGTCACCGGCATCGGGACGCCGAACAACCTGCAGACCGTGTCGTTCACCGGCTCGGACCAACGGACGGCGATGGGCGCGGGCGCGCTGACGCTCGTCACGCCGATGCGCATCTCGAACCCGGTGCTCGGCTCGTTCGCCGGCTTCGGCGTGCTGCGCCTCGTGTTCGCGCCCGAGCCGTCGTCGCTCGCGCTGCTCGTGACGGCGGCGTTGCTCGGCCTCACGGGCGTGCGGCGCGCTCGTCGCGGCTGAACCCCTGCGGATTTGCCGGCGTAGCGGGCACATCGAGCGCGCCCGGCTCGACCGGAGGATCCGATGGCCCCGCACGATGAATTCGACGACGCCCGCGACCGCTTGCGCGAGATGCATCGCAATCGGCCGGAGCGCCGCCTCGCCGGCGTGTGCGCCGCGCTCGCCGACCGCCTGGAGATCCCGCTCCCGCTCGTGCGCGGCGCGTTCCTGATCGGCGCGTTCATCCCCGGCGCGAACTCGCTCGTGATCGCGGCCTATCTCGCGCTCTGGTTCTTGACGCCGCCCGCGTACGACCAGCCGAGCGGGCTCGATCGCGTGATCGACGCGGTCCGCGACTTGTTGGGAATGGACTCGAGCCGGCGCGCTGGGTCCGAGGGCTTCCCCGAGTCGTAGGGGTCTGCCCAGCCCATTCGTGGGCCGCTCGCTAGGCGAGCTTGCGGACGAGCGGCTCGGTCTGCTCGATGAAGCGCAGCGCCTCCGACTCGCCGCGGCCGGGCAGCAGCAGAACCAGGCGGTCGACGCCGAGCTCGGCGTACGCGCGCGCGGCGGCTTCGTCGATCGCGCGCGGCGGCGTGATGCTGACCTCGAGCGCGCCGAGCTCCGCCGGCCGCTGCACGCGGGCGCGCGCCGCCGCGATGCCGAGGAGATCGCCCTTCGCGGCGGCGAGATCGCGCGCGAAGCCGTACCAGCCGTTGCCGCGCGCGAGCGCGCGCGCGAACGCGCTCGCGCTCATGCCGCCCACGACGATCGGCGGATGCGGCTTCTGCACGGGCCGCGGCTGCGCGTCGATCCCTCCGAACTTCACGGTGCGGCCCGAGAAGCTCGGCTTCG
>DASTOI010000780.1:0-12479 GCA_035762585.1 Myxococcota bacterium | reverse complement strand
ATCCTGATAGTTCGTGAAGTTCAGGCCGAGCAGGCTGCTCTCTTCGCCGAGCATCGCGACGCCCTCTTCGTACAGGCGATCGGCGGACGGCACTTCGGTGATCTCGTCGTTCGAGGTCGAAGCGCAGCCGACGAGTGCGGCGAGTGATGCGGCGGCGCTGAGGGCGAGGATCGAGGCACGGAACATTCGCGATCTCCTCGGAGTGCGGCTTCGCCAACCTACAAGAGCGCGCTGAGCGAAGCGAGAGTTTTCCCTGCGTTTGCGCGGGGCTGCACGCGCGTCGCCCGGCGCCGCCGCGGGACCGAGCGCGCTCCGATGCCCGGGCCTGGGAATCGCGTTGTTCGCGTACCCCGGGTCGATCTCCTAGATTGCGCCGCCCTTTCGGCCGGAGGCCCTCGTGCAGGACGCCAACTCGAAGTTTCGACTCGATCGCCGGCTCGCGCTGCGGCGCGGCTGGATCGCGCCCGAGCAGCTCGAGAAGGAAGTGAGCGGCCTGCCGGACGTCGCGGAGAAGGCGGAAGTGATCGACTCCCCGCAGAACAAGGGCGAGGCCGAGCCCGCTGCCGAGAGCGGAGACTAGGGCGGCGGCGCCGGGAGGGCGTGTGCTCAAGGCGCGCTTCGGCTTCGAGTTCGACGCGACGATTCGGCGCTTCCTCCCGTTCCTGTTCCACGCGCGCATCCACCCGCACGCGCTGACGCTCGTCGGTACCGCGATCTCGCTCGGCGCGGCCGCGGACTTCGCGGCGGGCCGGTTTCGGCGCGGCGCCGCGCTCGTCGCGCTCGGCGGAATCTTCGACCTCACCGACGGCGTCGTCGCCCGCGCGCAGGGACGCGCGACGCGCTTCGGCGCATTTCTCGATTCCTCGCTCGATCGCCTCGTCGACGTCGCGCTGCTGGCGGGTCTCGCGATCCACTACGCGGGCGCCGGCGAGCGGCTCTGGGCGTGGGTCGCCGCCGCGGCGCTCGCCGGGAGCGTGCTCACCTCCTACACGAAGGCGCGCGCGGAGTTCTGGCTGCGCGATTTTCGCGGCGGCCTGCTGGAGCGCGCCGAGCGCATCGTGCTGCTGATCGCGGGCGGCCTGCTCGGCGCGATGCCGCTCGCGCTTGCCGCGATCGCGCTCGGTAGCCTGATCACCGCGGCGCAGCGCATCCTGCTCGCGCGCCGGCGGCTCGGCTCGGAGCCGGAGGAGGACAATCCGTGAGCGATTCCGAATCGCGCGGCTTCACGATGGTCGACAAGCCCGAGGCGGGCGAGCTGCCGAAGCCCGATTTCGCGGGCTTCCTGATCTCGCTCGGCTCGTCGGCGTTCGTGCACATGGGGCTCGTGCCGGATCCCGAGACCGGCAAGACGCGCACGCCGAACCTCGCGATCGCGCGCCAGACGATCGACATGATCGAGCTGCTCGAGGAGAAGACACGCGGGAATCTCTCGGACGACGAGGCGACGCTGCTGCGCAACTTGCTGACCGATCTGCGCATGCGCTTCGTCTCCGCGTCGCGGGGGCAAAGCGGCGGGTGAGCGAGCTGCGACTTCGCGCGCCCGCGAAGCTCAACCTCGGGCTGCGCGTCATCGGCCGTCGCGCCGACGGGTACCACGAGCTCGAGAGCGTGTTCGTCCCGATCGCGCTCGCCGACGAGCTGCAGATCGCGCTCGGCGGCCCGACCGGGATTCGCTTGTCGGTTGGGGGCGAGCTTGCCGGCGGTGTGCCGGCCGACGCGCGAAACCTCGCCTGGCGCGCCGCAGAGCGCCTCCTGCAGGCGGCGCGGCTCGAGCTCGGCGTCACGATCGCGCTCGACAAGCGCGTGCCGTCACCCGCCGGCCTCGGCGGGGGATCGAGCGACGCGGGCGCGGTGCTGCGCGGGCTGAGCGCGCTCGCCGGCGCGCCGCTCGCGCCGGCCCGGCTCGCCGAGCTCGCGCTCGGGCTCGGCGCCGACGTCCCATTCTTTCTAGCGCCGCAGCCGGCGCTGGTCTCTGGGATTGGCGAGCGCATCCAGCCGTTGGTCGGTCTCGGCTCCCTGCCGGTGCTGCTCGCCCACCCAGGCGTCGGGCTCGAGACCCGAGCCGTCTACGCCGCACTCGACGCTGCGCCCGCGTTGACTCCGAAAAACACCCCTCCTAATTTGCGCGCCCTTCTCGGCCTGCGCGAGGAGGCAGGCGCCACTCGGGCGCGCTGGCCCGAGGCCTCGGACCAGCTGCGTGAGCTCGTCGCGAACGACCTCGAACCGGCCGCGTCCCGCCTCTCTCCCGAGGTCGCGAAGCTGCGAGAGGAGCTGGCGGCAACCGGCGCCCGCGCAGTCGGAATGTCCGGCAGCGGCCCGACGATGTACGCGCTCTACGCAACCGAATCCGAAGCGAGGCAGGCGGAACGCCAAATCCAAACAACCGGCCGGCGAACCTGGCTGACTCGAACCCTCGCGAGCGACGAATCGGACAGCCTCTAGGCGCCCGGATCGAGGCGCCGGGACCAAGGAGCTCCTAGTCGAGGAACCGGCCGCAATCGGTTACACCCCAGAACCTCCGAGCGCGGAACACCTCTGCGGTCGACGTTCGTGCAAGCGATCCAGCGCCGCGCAGCGGCGCAGCGAGCCGAAGGCGAGCAGAGTTCGCAAGAACCGGAAAAGCCCTGGGGCGTCGCCAAATGGTAAGGCAGCGGCCTTTGGAGCCGCCTATTGCAGGTTCGAGTCCTGCCGCCCCAGCCAACGCTTCAGGGAATCATTAGGTCCGACAGATCGAGGAGAACGACCGTGGCAGAGAATGGACTCGTCGCCGAAGCGCGCGACGGAACCGGCAAGGGCGTCGCGCGCAAGCTGCGCGCGAAGGGAAGCATCCCCGCGGTCGTATACGGGCGAAAGCGAAGCGCGCAGCCGATCAGCGTGAATCCGGACGCGCTGCAAAAGCTGCTGCGCGGCGCGGGCGGTCTGAACACGCTGATCGATCTGTCGCTGGGCGGAGCGACCAGCACCGTGCTCGTGAAGGGTCTCCAGCGCGATCCGGTGCGCGGCCGCTACTTGCACGCGGACTTCTACGAGGTCGATCTCACGCAGAAGGTCACGGTCGCGGTGCCGATCCATCTCATCGGCAAGGCGGCGGGCATCGACTTCGGCGGCATCCTCGATCACCCGCTGCGCGAGCTGCTGATCGAGTGCCTGCCGCGTGAGATTCCCAAGAGCATCGACGTCGATGTCAGCGCGCTGAACGTGAACGACTCGATCCATGTGAGCGAGCTGAAGCTCGCGCCGGGCCTGACGATCAAGACCGATGGCGCGCTCGCGGTGGCGTCGGTCGTTCTGCCCGCAGCCGAGGAAGAGGCGGCTCCGGCTGCCGCTGCGGTGGAGGGCGAGGTGCCCGCGGAGGGCGAGGCGGCGGCTGCCACCGCTGCTGCGCCGGCCGCGGCCGAGGGCGCTGCGAAGGGCGACGCGAAGGCTGCGGCTCCGAAGGCCGAGGCGAAGGGCGGCGAGAAGAAGAAGTAGGCGTCGCTCGTGCATCGCCCGTGAAGCTGATCGTCGGCCTCGGCAACCCCGGCGCGCGCTACGCGCGCACGCGGCACAGCGTCGGCGCGCGCGCGGTGCGCGCGCTCGCCGCGGAGCTGGGCGTCCCGCTCGACGAGGAGCGCTTCTTCGGACGCTTCGGCATGGGCCGCATCGACGCCGAGGAGGTGGGGCTGCTCGTCCCCGAGACGTGGATGAACCGCTCCGGCGCGAGCGTTGCCGCCGCTGTGAGCGAGCTGCCGCTCGCCGAGCCGCAGCGCGACCTCGTGATCGTGCTCGACGACGTCGACCTGCCGTTCGGCCGATTGCGGCTGCGTGCGCGCGGCAGCGACGGCGGCCAGCGCGGCCTGCGCGACGTGCTCGCCGCGCTCGCCCGCGAGGACGTCCCGCGCCTGCGCATCGGCGTTGGGCGGGCCGCCGATCCCGGCGCCGACACCCGGGACTACGTGCTCGACCCGTTCTCGGCCGACGAAGATGCCGCGCTCCCCGAGCTGCTCGCCCGCGCGGCGGCCGCGCTGCGCTGCTTCGCGACCGCCGGGATCGCCGAGGCGATGAATCGTTTCAACGGACTGGCAGCGCCTGCCGCCGTGGCCGGCAACTGAGACGCGCAGCCGCGATTGTCCGGTAGTTGGCCTGGCCCATGGCCCCGATGATTTTTCTCTCCGTCCACATTGTCCGCCGATTTGACCGGGGATAATTTGGTTCGCCTATGCACTTCGACCTACAGCGGGACGAGGCGAACGGGCGCAGCGCGGAGCCGGTCTACCGGCAGATCGCGGCGCAGATCCGCGCGCAGGTCGAGCGCGGAGATCTTGCCGAGGGGGATCGGCTGCCGCCGATCCGTACGCTGGCGGAGACGCTCGGCGTGAACCGCGAGACGGTCAGCAGCGCGTACGAGGAGCTCGCCGCGCAGGGCGTCGTCGACGCGCACGTCGGGCGCGGCACGTTCGTGCGCGGGCGGCGGCCGCGCCCGCTCGCGCCGATCTCGCCGACGCCCGCGCCGCTCTCGTTGCGCGCGGAGCGCCTGCTCGAGTTCGAGCGCTCGCGCGTCTCGTATGGCGCCGGGCGCGGCGCGATTCGGTTGCACTCGCTGAAGCCCGACGCTCGCCACTATCCGATCGACGCATTTCGCCGCTCGCTCGGGCGCGTGATGAACGAGCTCGGCGGCCAGGTGCTCGATTATGGAGATCCGCAGGGTTATCAGGGACTGCGCGCGCTGATCGCGGAGCGGCTGCGCGCGAGCGGCATCGTCGTCGGCGCGGACTCGCTCGTGCTGTGCCAGGGCGCGAGCCAGGGAATCGAGCTCGTGCTGCGGCTGTTCGCCGACGCCGGCGACGCGGTCGCGGTCGAGGAGCCGACCTACCCGAATGCGCTCGCCGCGATGGCGGCGCTCGGCCTGCGCGCCGCGCCGGTGCCGATGCGCAAGGCCGGCTGCGACCTCGATGCGCTCGATCGCGCGCTCGCGCGCCCCGACGTGAAGGCGCTCTACACGATCCCCACGTTCCACAATCCGATGGGTATCTCGACGACGCTCGCGCACCGCCACGAGCTGCTCGCGATCGCGGCGCGCCACGGCAAGGCGGTGATCGAAGACGCGTACGAGATGGATCTTCGATACGCGGGCAAGCCCGTCGCGTCGCTCGCGGGCATGGACGACGAAGGCCAGGTGGTGCAGCTGCTCTCGTTCTCGAAGTCATTGTTCCCGGGCGTGCGGATCGGAGCGGTGGTCGCGCGCGGGCGCCATGTCGACGGGCTGCTCGCGCTGCGCCACGCGGCGGATCTCGGCGGCGCGCTGCCGCTTCAGGCCGCGCTCGCGGACTTCATGAGCACCGGCGCGTACGAACGCCACCTCGCGAGCCAGCGCAAGCGGCTGCGCGCGCGGCGCGACGCGCTGATCGCGGCGCTGCGCAGCGAGATGCCCGAAGGCTCGACCTGGACGGAGCCCGAGGGCGGCCTCCAGCTCTGGCTGGAGCTGCCCGAGCTGCTCGACTCGCGCGAGCTCTACGCGGACGCGATGCGCGCGGGCGTGCTCGTCTCACCGGGCTTCCAGTTCAACTGCGACGGCCGGCCGTCGCGCGCGTTCCGGCTCTCGATCGGCTCGGTGAACGAGGCGGAGATCGCCGAGGGCGTGACGCGCTTCGGCCGCGTGATTCGCGAACGGCTCGAGGCGGGCGCGTCGGGCGGCCGCGCGTCGATCCACATCTAGCGCCCCCAACAGGTGGGCAGGAGGCAACGATGAGCGAGAAGCAGGCGCGCGAGGGCGCGCAGTCCTACGAGCTGAAGGTCGGGCTCGCCGAGATGCTGAAGGGCGGCGTGATCATGGACGTCACCACGCCCGAGCAAGCGAAGATCGCCGAGGATTCGGGCGCTGCGGCCGTGATGGCGCTCGAGCGCGTGCCGGCGGACATCCGCAAGGAAGGCGGCGTCGCGCGCATGGCGCAGATCCAGGTGATCGAGAAGATCCAGAAGGTCTGCTCGATCCCGGTAATGGCGAAGGTGCGCATCGGCCACTTCGTCGAGGCGCAGGTGCTCGACGCGCTCGGCGTCGACTTCATCGACGAGAGCGAAGTGCTGACGCCCGCCGACGAGGCGTTCCACGTCGACAAGCACGGGTTCCGCTCGCCGTTCGTGTGCGGCGCGCGCAATCTCGGCGAAGCGCTGCGCCGCATCGCCGAAGGCGCGGCGATGATCCGCACCAAGGGCGAGGCCGGCAGCGGCAACATCGTCGAGGCGGTGCGCCACCTGCGGCAGGTGAACGGCGACATCCGCGCGATCCAGGCACTGCGGAGCGACGAGCTGTTCACGAAAGCGAAGGAGCTCGGCGCGCCGATCGAGCTCGTGAAGTACGTGCACCAGCACGGCAAGCTGCCGGTGCCGAACTTCGCGGCCGGCGGCATCGCGACGCCGGCGGACGCCGCGCTCTGCATGTCGCTCGGCGCCGAGGCCGTGTTCGTCGGCTCGGGCATCTTCAAGAGCGAGGACCCCGACGCTCGCGCGCGCGCGATCGTGCACGCGACCACGCACTGGAAGGATCCGCAGGAGGTGCTGAACGCGTCGCGCGGCCTCGCCGGCGCGATGGCGGGCCTCGAGATCTCCGGCATTCCGGAGAACGAGAGGCTGGCGAATCGAGGCTGGTGAGATCCCAACGACTGCTGCACACACCACGACGGGCGGCTCGGCGCGCGCGCCGGGCCGCCCGCGCTCTTTCGGAAGACGGATTGGAGGGACCGAAGCGATGTACGTCCCGGATCATTTCGCTGAGAAGGAAATTCCTGCGCTGCACGCGCTGATCCGCGCGCATTCGTTCGCGCTGCTCGTGACGCCGCGCGCCGACGACGCGCCGCTCGCGACGCACCTACCGCTCGTACTGGACGCGAAACGCGGCGAGCTGGGCACGCTGATTGGTCACGTCGCGCGCGCGAACGGGCATTGGCGTGCGTTCGACGCGAAGACGCCGGCGCTCGCAGTGTTCTCGGGGCCGCACGCGTACGTCTCGGCGCGCTGGTATCCGACGCCGAAGCAGGTGCCCACTTGGAACTACGTCGCGGTGCACGCGAGCGGAACGCCGCGGCGGATCGACGACCCGACGCGTACGTTCGAGCTGCTGCGCAAGCTGATGCACCAGAACGAGGCGGCGCTGCCCGAGCCGGCGCGTGGGCACGGCAAGGGGCCACGCGAGCTCAGCGACATCCCGTTCGCGCACCTCGACAAGCTGCTGCGCGGAATCGTCGCGTTCGAGCTGCCGATCGAGCGGCTCGAGGGCAAGCGCAAGCTTTCGCAGAACAAGAAGCCGGCCGAGCGGCGCGGGCTGATCGCCGGCCTGCGCGCGGCGGGCGGCGCAGACGCGCTCGCGATCGCGGAGCTGATGAGCGAGGGCCTCGCGGCGGAGGAAGTGCCGTGACGAAGCCGCGCGTCGGCGTGCTCGCGATCCAAGGCGACTACGAGGCGCACGCGAGGGCGCTCGAGCGCGCGGGGGCCGAGCCGGAGCTCGTGCTGTGGCCGAAGCAGCTCGCCGCGCTCGACGCGCTCGTGCTGCCCGGCGGCGAGAGCACGACGATCGCGAAGGGTCTCGCGCGCCTCGCGCTCTACGAGCCGCTGCGCGAGCGGATCCGCTCCGGCTTGCCGGTGCTCGGCACTTGCGCCGGCGCGATCCTGCTCGCCGAGCGCGTCGAGAACCGCCCGGTCGACACGCTAGGCGTCCTCGACGCCACCGCGGTCCGCAACGCGTACGGCACGCAGGTGGATTCGTTCATCGCGCCGGTGGACGAGGGCGCGGCTGCCGGTCTCGAAGGCCTGCGCTGCGTCTTCATCCGCGCGCCGCAGCTGAAGGATCTGGGTCCCGCGGTCGAGGTGCTCGCGCGCGTCGACGGCGAGCCCGTCCTGCTGCGCCAGCGAAACGTTCTCGCAGCCACGTTCCACCCCGAGATCACGGACGACGCCCGGGTCCACCGCCTCCTGCTCGCAATGACGCCGCCCGGGGTCTGACCCCTTTGGTGTCATTGCGCCGAAAGCGTCCGGGGCCGTTCGGGGCTCTTCCTTCCGCCGAGCCCCTCTGCTAAATCGCCGCGTCTTCTCGGTCCCGGTCCGTGCGGCCCCCCGCGGCGCGCGCGAGTCCTCCGGGGCCCGGGCCACGGCCCGCCCACGAGAAGGAGGATGAATGCGGGAATACGAGACGACTTTCGTCGTGCAGCCGGAGATCTCGGACGAGGGCTGCACCGATCTCTGCACGCGGGTGAACGGCGTGCTCGAGCGCGCGGGCGCAGTGCCGCTGCTGCACGACGACCAGGGCAAGCGGCGGCTCGCCTACGACATCCAGAAGTTCCAGAAGGGCCGCTACGTCACCGCCTACTACCTCGACGTCGCGGGCAAGGGCGTCGCCGAGATCGAGCGGCTGCTGCGCATCGAGGAGTCCGTGCTGCGCTTCCTCACGGTGCTGCGGCCCGGCGAGGTGACCGACATCGAGAAGCGCAAGGTCGAGGCCGCGGAGGAGCAGCGCATCCGCGCTGAGCGCGCTCGCGAGCGCGCTGCGCGCGAGGCCGAGGAAGAGCGGATGCGCGCGCAGATGCGTGATGACGACCGCGATCGCGATCGAGAGCGCGATCGCGACCGCGGAGACGATGACGAGGGAGACGACGAATGAGCGAGACGGGCGCGCCCGGCGGCTTCGGCGGCGGCGGTGGCTTCGGTGGCGGGGGCGGCGGCTTCGGCGGCGGCCCGCGCGGCCCGCGGCGCGATTTCGATCGCGGTCCGCGCGGCCGTGACGGCGATCGCGAGCCGCGCGGCCCGATGAGCGTGAAGGCACGCCTGCGCGCGAAGGCGCGCAAGAAGGCGCGCAAGGCGGCCAAGAAGAAGGGCGGCTTCCTCCGCAAGAAGGTCTGCCGCTTCTGCGCCGAGCCGCGCACCGGAATCGACTACAAGGACCCGAAGGGCCTGCGCTACTTCGTGACCGAGACCGGCAAGCTGATCCCGTCGCGGATCTCGGGAAACTGCGCGCGCCACCAGCGCGAGATCGCGACCGCGATCAAGCGCGCGCGCCACCTCGCGCTGCTGCCTTTCGCGTCGCAGCACGCGGGATGAAGCGCCGCGACCTCGCGGCGCGCACAGCGAGCCGCAGGCGAGCGGAGTCGAAGGGCGAATCGAGGAGAACGCGATGGCGCAGGTGAAGATCATCCTTCGCGAGGACGTGCACGGGCTCGGGAACGCGGGCACGGTCGTGTCGGTGCGGCCCGGTTATGCGCGCAACTTCCTGCTCCCCGAAGGCAAGGCGGTGCTCGCGACCGAGGCCGGCGTGAAGGAGCTCGATCACCACCAGCGCGTGATCGCGGAGAAGGTCGCGCGCGAGATGAAGACCCATCAGGCCGTGAAGAGCCGGCTCGAGGGCTTGAAGCTCTCCGTCGCCGCGCAGGTCGGCGAGGAAGGCAAGCTCTTCGGCTCGGTGACCGCGCGCGAGATCGCGGAGCTGATCGCGGCGCAAGGCGTCGAGATCGATCGTCGCACGATCCAGCTCGTCGAGCCGATCAAGGAAGCCGGCACGCACACGATCGCAGTGCGGCTGCATCGCGAAGTGACCGCGCAGGTGAAGGTCGAAGTCACGGCCGCGAATCCGCCGGCCGAGGGCGCGGCAAGCTAGCAAGCAAAGCGCGCAGCGAGCGCGTCGCGAAGCGGCGAGCGAAAGCGAAGCGCCGCGCAGCGCCGACATCGCGCCGCGCGCAACGAGCCCCGGCGTGATTTTCGTTGGATTTTGCGCGTCGGTCGCGCTCCAGTTCGGGCACAATCCGCGACCGAGATCTCGTGCGTCGCCTGGGGGTGAAGGTGACCGTGAGCGACTACGCCGGCAGTTACGGCGCGTCCGCAGGGCGCCGCCGGAAGCGCGCCGCGGGCGGCGAAGAAACCGTGGTTGATTCCGCGATGCTCGCGGGTCGCGTGCCGCCCAGCGACCTCGCCGCCGAGAAGGCGGTGCTCTCGTCGTTGTTGTTGGATCCGCGCGCGTTCCACGAAGTGCTGGTCGAGCTGCACGCCGACGACTTCTATCACCCCGCGCACCAGCTGCTGTTCACCGCGATGGCGACGGTGCACGACGCCGGGCGCCCGGTCGACCTGATCACGCTCTCCGAGCACCTGACGCTGCAGAAGCAGCTCGACGCGGTCGGCGGCGCGCTCGCGCTCGCGGAGATCGCCGAGTACTCGGCGACCGCCGCGAACGTCGCGCACCACGCGCGCATCGTGCGCGACAAGGCGGTGAAGCGGCGCCTGATCCGGGTCGCGACCGAGATCGTCGAGACCGGCTACGACGAGACCGAGAGCGCCGACAAGCTGCTCGATTTCGCGGAGTCGAAGATCTTCGACGTCTCGAAGGCGCAGAGCCGCTCGACGTTCCAGAACGTGCACGACGAGATGCCGGGCGTGTTCGACTACGTCGAAGGCATCATGAACCGCGCCGGGGCGCTCTCCGGCCTGCCGACCGGCTTCGGCGACCTCGACGAGATCACCGGCGGCCTCCAGCCCGGCGAGCTGATCATCGTCGCCGCGCGGCCGAGCATGGGGAAGACCGCGTTCGCGCTGAACATCGGCCGCAACGCCGCGGTCGATCACGGGAAGAAAGTCGCCGTCTTCTCGCTAGAGATGACGACGCGCTCGCTGATCATCCGCCTGCTGTCGTCCGAGGCGCGCATCGATTTCTCGAGCCTGCGCAAGGGCTTCCTGCCGATGGCCGACTACCGCCGGCTGCAGGAGGCCGCGGATCGGCTCTCGCACGCGAACATCTGGATCGACGATTCCGGCTCGGCGTCGATCCTCGAGATCAAGGCGAAGAGCCGGCGACTGCAAGCCGAGCACGGGCTCGACCTCGTCGTCGTCGACTACCTCCAGCTCTCGCACGCCGACGGCCGCCGCGACCGCAAGGACCTCGAGATCGCCGAGATCAGCAAGGGGCTGAAGGCGCTCGCGAAGGAGCTCTCGATCCCGGTGATCGCGCTCTCGCAGCTGAACCGCGGCCCCGAGCAGCGCGACCCTGACAAGCGCCGCCCGATGATGGGGGACCTGAGAGAATCGGGCGCGATCGAGCAGGATGCAGACGTGATCGCGTTCATCTACCGCGATGTCGTCTATAACAAGGAGACCGAGGACCCGCGCTGCGCGGAGATCATCATCGAGAAGCAGCGCAACGGTCCGACCGGCACCGTGAAGCTCGACTTCGACGGGAAGTACGCGCTGTTCCAGAACCGCGCGAATCGCGACGGTATCGGCGCGCCGCCGGGCGGCGGTGGCTTCGTGCCGCCGGAAGGCGGCTTCGGCTCCTCGTTCGGCGACGAGTCGCCGTTCTAGGGGACGGATTCACGATGGCCGGCCGCTGATGGCGAAGTTGTTACGGCCGCGCGCGCTGGCGCGCGGCGGCGTGATCGCGATCGCGGCGCCGGCGTTCTGGGTGGAGCCGGCGCGCGTGCACGCGATGGCGGCGCGGCTCGTCGCGGCGGGCCATCCCGTGACGTGGCGCGAGGACGTGTTCGTGCGCTCCGGCTACCTCGCCGGCAGCGCCGAGCGGCGCGCCGCCGAGCTGATGCAGTGGGTTCGCGACGGCTCGGTGCACGCGATCCTGTGCGCGCGCGGCGGCTTTGGCTGCCATCACGTGATCCCGCACCTCGACGCGCGTGCGTTCCGCGCCGCGCGCAAGCCGCTGATCGGCTTCAGCGACGTGACGACGCTGCTCGGCTGGCAGCGCGAGGTCGTCGGGCTCGCCGGCGTGCACGGCCCGATGTGCGTGCGCGACGACGGCCCGACGCCGGCCGAGCTGCGCGCGCTGCTCGCCGTGCTCGCGGGCGAGCGGCCCGCTCCGCTGCGCGGACGCGGCGCCGCGCGCGGCCGCGCCGAGGGTCCGCTCGTCGGCGGCTCGCTCACTCTGGTCGCGGACAGCCTCGGCACGCCGTGGGAGATCGACACGCGCGGCGCGATCCTGTGCCTCGAAGAGATCGGCGAGAAGCCGTACGCGATCGATCGCCAGCTCTCGCACCTCGCGGCCGCAGGCAAGCTCGATGCCGCGGCCGGCTTCGCGATCGGCCATCTCGTCGGCTGCGTCGACCCGAAGCGCGCGCGGCCGACCGCGCTCCAGGTCGTGCACGAGATTCTCGGCGCGCGCGGAAAACCGCTCGTCACCGGCTTGCGATTCGGACACGTCAGCCCGAACTTGCCGTGGCCCGTGGGCATCCGCGGGCGGCTCGACGGCGGGAAGGGTGAGCTCGCCGTGCTCGAGCCTGCGGTTGGCTAGGGGGATCGTGTCGTCGGACAGCGCCGCGGCCGTACGCAGCTCGAGAAGCAGCAAGCCCGCCAACGCCGACTTCGTCGGCGCAGCGGGCGCGCAGCGAGCCGAAGGCGAGCGGAGTTCGAGATGCAGCAAGCCCGCCAACGCCGACTTCGTCGGCGCAGCGGGCGCGCAGCGAGCCGAAGGCGAGCGGAGTTCGAGATGCAGCAAGCCCGCCAACGCCGACTTCGTCGGC
>DASTOI010000779.1:0-2048 GCA_035762585.1 Myxococcota bacterium | reverse complement strand
GGTGAGCGAGACGCACTCCTGCGGCAGCAGCGCGCCGGTCGGATGGATCGCCAGAAAGCCCGGCGCGATTTTCTCGATGTTGCGCTCGCCCGCGCGCGCCGCGGCGATGCGCGGATCGCTGTCGTAGCTCGCGCTCTCCGGCGCAGGGCAGGGCGTCGCGACCTCCCAGGTCAGCGGCGCGCGCGCGTTCGGATCCTGCGCGAGCAGGCCGTGCAGCAGCGTGGTGCCGGTGCGCGGCATGCCGAGCACGAGCAGCGGGCGGCGGATCTCCTCGCTCGCGATCTCGGGATGGCGCTTGCGCCAATCGATCAGGCGCAGCCGCGTCGCGAGCGCGTCGACGACGGTGCGCCGCGCCAGTCCGCGCCCGAGCAGCGTGAGCTGCGCTTCGCCCTCGAAGCAGCGCAGCAGCTCACGCAGGCCGGCGCGGAAGCTGTCCGCGCCGAAGTCCGCGAGGCCGGTCTCGCGCGCGGCGGCCTCGAGCAGATCGCTCTCGGCGAGGCTCGGCGTTCGCACGCCGATCGTCGCGAGCGCGCGGCCCGCGAAGTTGAGCGCGCGAATCGGCAGCGGGCGGAACGGCTTGGGCGCAGCGGCAGCGCGTGTCATCGGGCGGCGCACCGTATCGCAGGCCCGCGGGAAGCGCGCGGCGTAACAGCGGGGTCAGACCCCGCTGTTACGGGGACGCAGGCGCACGGGAGCGGTCAATAGAGCCCGAGCATCCGCCCCGCGAGCGCGACGACCGCAACCGCCAGCACCGGGCGGATCACCCGCGCGCCGCCGCGAACGGCGAGCCGCGCGCCGAGCGCGGCGCCCGCAGCGAAGCCGGCGCCGAGCACGAGCGCGGGCGCCCAGGCGATTTGACCCGCGAGATAGAAGACCGGGAGCGTCAGCAGCGTGAAGCAGGTGTTCAGCGCGGTCTTGATCTGCGTGCTGCGCACCAGATCGACGCCGCTGAGCGAGAGCACCGTGATCAGCAGAATGCCGACGCCGGCCTGGAACGCGCCGCCGTAGACGCCGATCGCGGCGAACGCCGCGAAGCGCGCGGCCGGGCTCAGCGGCGCGCGCGGCGGCGGTGCGGCCCGCGCCGCCGCGGCCGACGCCGGAGGCGGCTGCGAGCTGCGCAGCGTCGGCACCAGCAGCACGAGCATCACGACGCCGAAGATGCGCTCGAACCACTCGGCCGGCAGCTCGACGACGAGCCGAGCGCCGACGAGCGCGCCGAGCGCGGTCGGAACGAGCAGCGGCGCTGCTTCGCGCAAGCCCGGCGCGCCTTCGGCCGCGAGCCGCCAGGTCGCGGTCGCGCTTCCGAGCAGCACGCCGACGCGATTGGTCCCATTCGCGACCGGCAGCGGCAGCCCGGTGATCCCGAGCAGCGGAACCGTCAGCAGCGAGCCGCCGCCGGCGAGCGTGTTGATCGCGCCCGCCGCGAGCCCGCCGAGCGCGAGCAGCGCGGCGTCGAAGACTTGCATCCCGTGTACCGTAGCCGCGCAAGCGGCCCGCGCGCGGGGAGTCGTAACAACTGTGAGCGAGCCGAGCCCTCGCCCCGAGCGCCTGCTCACCCACCAGTTCGCGCTGTGCTTCGTCGCGCACGGACTGCAGGCGATCGCGTTCAACCTCTATCTGCCGTTCCCGAAGCGGCTGAACGAGCTCGGCGCGAGCGATTTCGTGATCGGCCTCGCGGCGAGCCTCACCGGGCTCGCGGCCGTGCTCGCGCGGCCGGCGATCGGGCGCGCGATGGACCGCAGCGGCCGGCGCGCGACGATCCTGCTGGGCGGCGCGCTGCACATCCTCGCGACCGCGGCGTATCTCGCGATCGATCGCGTCGGCCCGGTGCTCGTGGCGACCCGGCTCTTGCACGGCATCGCCGAGGCGATGCTGTTCTCCGCGCTGTTCACGTTCGCGGCGGATTACGTGCCCGCGCGGAAGCGCACGCAGGGGCTCGCGCTGTTCGGCGTCTCGGGGATGCTGCCGATCGGGATCGGTCCCACCGCGGCGAACTGGCTGGTCGTGAACAGCGGCTGGCCGGCGGTGTTCCTCACCGCGTCGGGGCT
>DASTOI010000778.1:0-4674 GCA_035762585.1 Myxococcota bacterium | reverse complement strand
ACGGGCTCCGAGCCATGTCGCCTCCGTCCGATCAGCGGAGGCGAGTATGCACGCATGAATGGAACGGCGCAAGAGAAATGCACGCGTGCATAGAAAAATCTCGCACCGAGCTACCGGTGCCGCTTCGTGGGGCGAGGGAGGGGCGGCGCAGCGCCCTCGGCGTTCGCCAGCGCATCATACAGGTCGGACAGGTGTCGAAACCCGAAATAGGTCTGGAGTGCGCGCTCCAGCTCGGCCTTGGGTTGGTATTCGCGCCCTGGCCGCTTCGGGTCATCCGGCCGGTTGGCTCGAACCAAGTTCAGCACGCGAGAGATCGTCGGCTGGCTGACGCCGAGGTCGCGGGCGATGGCCATCCCGTTCGGGACGCCCGTCCCCTTCATCCAGTGGCGGCGCCGGCGGGCCTCCTGCCACAGGAAATCGCGCATCAACGACTGCTTGTCCTTCACGTCGGGTTGGGTGCGCCAAATTTCCCTTGCGCGCACACATTCACGCGTGCATAGTTCGCGGCATGGCTAGAGGACGGAGGCACCGCGGCGCACCCAGGACGGAGCTCGAACGCTTTATCACGGCGGCCGGGCTCACGATCTCCGAGGTCGCCGAGCAGTCGGGTGTCTCGCAGCCGACGGTTTCTCGTCTCGTCGCGGGCCAGCTCAAGGCTCCAAGCTGGAACACGATGGACAAGATGTCGCGCTGGGCGGCTCGTCTGGCGCGCGAAAAGCGAATCCCGGCCCGTGATCGCTGGCAACCGGAGGCCGCGGCATGATTCAGCCTGCGCGCGTCGCCATAACCGGTGCCTCCGACGCTTATTATCCGTCGGAGCGTGACGCCCGTCACCGCAAGTTTGCTTGCCCCGCTCAGATCACCCCGAGCACGCCCAGCAGCGTCACGAACAGCAGCATCCCGATCCCGATCAGGATGAACACGCCGACCCAGACCGCGCCCTCGATGCCTTCGAGCATCGACTCCAGCGATCGCCGCGGGTGGCGCACTCCGGTGCGTTTGTCCTCGTCGTCTTCCTTGATCTCG
Source organism: Myxococcota bacterium (assembly GCA_035762585.1). GTDB lineage: Bacteria > Myxococcota_A > UBA9160 > UBA9160 > UBA6930 > VGRF01. Next base: position 3,648 of record DASTOI010000778.1, on the reverse strand, counting down.
AACACGTCCGACATGGATGCCTCCCGCGGTGATTATCGGCAGACGGGCGGCGCGCTTCACCGCAAGCGGGCTTGCGCTGCGAGTTCTCACGCGACGGCCTCCCGTGGGCGTTTTTGTATCCCGGCGCGAGTGGCCCCCAGTGGCCCCAAACGTGAGTTGAAAGCGAGGGCTGCCTAATGCGGCCCGCTTCGACGCTGCGCGCCGTCCTCTGGCGGATGATCGAGGACGCCGACTGCCTGCAGGATTTGGCCGACGCGATCGCCAAGTACGAGGGCTGGATCATGTCGCCCGATGAGCGGCGGCGGCGCATTCGCCAGTGCCTCAAGGGCCACGCCGGGCGACGCTTCTGCATCGAGTGGGCGCCAATCGCGATCCGCGTCGTCACCGAGCACGGGGGCGATGACCTGATTATCGGCGTGCTGGACGCCGCGCGCCGCGATGGGCTCTACGGGCGGATGAAAGCGCCGATGGCGCGCGTCAGCCCGGAGATCGAGCGCGACCGGAGGATGCGGGGATGAGCGCGCGAGCACAATGCGCCTGCCCGTCGGTCGACGCGGACCGCTGCCTTGAGATGCGCCATCCGTGCGGCTGCTGGATCGAGTACGGCACCGAGCACGCTCCCGACTGCCTGAACTTCGAGGAGGAGTGCTCCTGCGCGTGCCATGAGGAGCGCCGCGCTGAGATGCGCGAGCAAGAGGACTACGAGAATGAACTAGAGGATTCACGCCGACGGGATCGGGGGCGAGCGTGAGCGCGGCCCCGCTGCACACGCTGCGCCTCCGCGCCACCGTCGGCCGAATGTCCAACTTCGGCAAGGTGCGCGAGCGCCACACGCGCAAAGGTTCGACCCGCTGGTTCATCGACGCGCGGCCGTTCGGCCGCATCTACGCGCGCATCGACCCGCTTGGGATCGTGCCGCTGGAGTCGCGCGAAGACGCCGAGCGTCTGCTCGCGCGCATCCGCGCCCGCATCGACGACGGGATGAGCGCCGAGCTCGCGGTGCAAAAGCTGATGCCGCGGAGCACCGTCACCGTCTCGAAGCGCGCGGAGGCGTGGCTCGCGGCACAGCGCGAGCGCGCCGATCGCGGGCAGATCACGCACGCGAGCGCCGCGGTCGCCGCGAATCAGGTCGCGAAGCATTGGGGCTTCTGGGAAGCGAAGCCGGTCACCGACGTGCGCATGGCGGAGATCGCCGACTGGCAGAGCGTGCTGCTCGCGAAGAAGCTCGCGCCGAGCACGGTGCGCGGCGTCATCGCCCGCTTCGCGGCCTTCCTGCGCTGGCTTCACGACCGCGAGGAGATCGAGCGCCTCCCGCGCATCCCGTCGACGACGGTCGCCGAGCACACGCCCAGGCTGATGACGAGAGCCGCGCAGAATCGCGTATTAGAGGCGATCGCCCTGCCGGACCGGGGAATCTACCTCGCGCTCGTCGATCTCGCGCTACGGCCGAGCGAGGCGCGCGCGCTCTCGTACAGCGATTTCGCGCAGGTCGAGGGCGTGCCGTGGGTGACGGTGCGGCGCGCCTACAAGGGGCCGCTCGCGGGCGACCGGATCGCCGGCACGAAGACCGGCCGCTCGCGCGATCTTCCGTGCTCCGACCGCCTCTGGGCGTGGGTCGAGACGTACGGCGTGCGCTCGGTGGGCGCGCCCGTGTTCCTCTACCGGGGCCGGCCGTGGGGCCGCTGGCAGCTCAACCGCCACTGGCAGGCGGCGTGCAAGCGAGCAGACGTTCCGGCGGCTCCGGTGCGCGAGTCGACGCGGCACTCGACGGCAACGGAATGGCGCGCCGAGTACGGCATCGAGAGCGTGAGCAAGGCGCTCGGTCACGCGAGCGGAAAGACGACCGAGCTCTACGCCAAGTTCCGGCCGGCGAAGCTTCTGCCGCTCGTGCGCGGGGACAAGTGATGGACGCACGAGGGACACGCAGCTTCGCGTGCAACGCCGCGCCGCGCCGTTCTCTCGGCTTGTCGCACGGGTACGTGCCAGATCCGTACGGTGCGAGATTCGATAGCGCGCTCGCGGACTTGCGCACCGTCGGAAACAGCGCGCGACGAGCGAGGGTCAAGCGATGAGCCGCCCGAACGCCGCGCGTCTCGCGACGCTCGCCACGTCGCCGCTATGGCAGCCGCGCAAGGTCGCGACCTGCGCGCAGGGGCACACGCACTCCATCGATTCGCCTAGCTGCCCGCACTGCGATGCCGCCTACGAGCGCGTGCGTGACGAGCGCCTCGCGCGCGAGGCGAAGGTCGAGGCGCAGCGCCAGCGCGACCGGCAGCGCGAGCGGGCGATCGAGAAGCGCAAGCGCGAGCGCGTCCGCGTGCTGACCCACAACCGCGACCAGGCAGCGGCGCGGCTCGCGAAGTGGGAGCGGGAGTTGCGGGAGTTGAGGGAGGCGCTGGCATGATCGTCAAGTGGGCAACGGTTCGGTCGTACAACGAGATCACGCGCGTCGATTGTGAGAGCGAGACCGAGGCGTTCGTCACGATCCGCGGACGACGTACGGCGAAGGTGACGCACTACCACCGCTACCACGATTCGTGGGAAGAGGCACACGCGCACCTATTAGAGCGCACGCAGCGCGCTCTAGACCGAGCACGCGATGCGTTGGCCACCGCCGATGCAGATTTCTTGAGCGTGGTGGAGATGAAGAAGCCGCAAGACGGGTGAGGGGAGGACATCGTTGGACCGACCGGGGGGCGGGTTCAGCGGCGACCGAGCGGGCGGGCCGGCCCGCTGCGGGTCGTTGAATGCGTAGGGCAGCGCGGCGCGACAACGCCGAGCCGGCCATCGTCGCGGCGCTCGTGCGCCTGGGCTGCCACGTGCTGCCGATCTCGTCGCCAGGGGCTCCAGATCTCCTGGTGGGGTGGCGTTCCCGGACCTACCTGCTCGAGGTCAAGACGGGCCGCGGTAAGCGCACGCCGCTGCAAGAGCAGCTCGCGGGGCTGTGGAACGGCGGGCCGCTCGTGCTCGTGCGCACGGTGGACGAAGCGCTGCGCGCTGTCGGGGCGATGCGCTGATGGAGGTTCGCACGTACGCGCATCGCGTCGTTCCCGTCGTGATCGAGGACGGGCAGGGCGACCTTGACAGCAACAAGCGGCTCCAATGCACGCGCTGCGGCGCGATTTTCGTCGAAGGCTGGGTGAGCGGCGGCGACGAGACCGTCGACTCGATCTGGCAGCACAACACGTCGCCGCGTGGGTGGAAGCGCTGCTTCCTCCAAGCGCTGCTGTGTCGGATGCGCTGATGGAGCAACTCATGTTCGACCTCCGCGCTCGCCGCACCGACCCGCGCCCCTCGCATGCCGCAGCCGCGAACGCCGCGCGCTTCGCCGCCTCGCACGCCGGCCGCATCCTCGCCGCCGTGCGCGAGTACCCGGGGCTGACGACGCACCGCATCAGCGAGCTGACAGGGCTCTCGGTCGTGCAGGTTGACCGCAGGGCGATCGAGATGCAGCGCGCCGGCCTGATCGTGCGCAGAGACGTCGGTGCGAGCGCACTGGCGTGGTTCGCGGTCTGATGGCGACGCACTGGAAACGCGCCGGGTACTTCATGCCTTACGAGCCCTGCGTCTACTTGGCGCGCAATGTCTCCATGTTCAGTGGCCGAGACGGCAAGGTCTGGAAGCTCGGCTCATCGTGCAACGTCGGAA
>DASTOI010000777.1:0-4105 GCA_035762585.1 Myxococcota bacterium | reverse complement strand
CGCGGGAGGGTTCTCGTCATGTCAGCTCCTTCTCGGCGCGCGCGAAGGCGGCGCGCAACTCTTCGTAGTCTCGCGTCACCGGGAACTCCGGAAACTCGCGGATCACGTTCTCGGGCGGGCGGAACAGCACACCGCGGTCGGCGACGGCGAGCATGCGTGTGTCGTTATAGGAATCGCCTGCGGCAATCGTTCTCAGGTTGAGGCCGCGCAGCGCGAGCACCGCCTCGCGTTTCGCGTCGGGTTGCCGCAGCCGGTAGCCGGTGATCTGCCCCGCGTCGTCCGTGATCAGGTCGTGGCAGAGCAGCGTCGGCCAGCCGAGCTGCCGCATCAGCGGCTGCGCGAATTGATTGAACGTGTCGCTCAGGATCACGACCTGCATGCGCTCGCGCAGCCAATCCAGGAACTCGCGCGCACCGGGCAGCGGCGCCATGCCGGCGATCACGCGCTGGATGTCGCGCAGCGCGAAGCCCTTGTCTGTGAGCAGCGCGATGCGCCACTTCATCAGCTTGTCGTAATCGGGCTCGTCGCGCGTCGTGCGGCGCAGCTCGGGAATCCCGACGCGCTCGGAGAATGCGATCCAGATCTCGGGAACGAGCACGCCTTCGAGGTCGAGACACGCGACGATCATGGAGCCTCCGCGCGCACTCTATCGAGAATTTCCTCACGGCCGCTGGGCGTGTCTGGCCGACAAGCAGCGCATCGATCAGGATGCGCGCTCGATGGACTCCCTCACCGCTGCGCTGCTCGGGCTCGTGCAGGGCGTGAGTGAGTTCCTCCCGATCTCGAGCGACGGGCATCTCGTGATCTTCGAGCAGCTGCTCGGCGTCGGGGACGAGGGCGGGCTCTCGTTCGTGATCGCAGTGCACGTGGGCTCGCTGCTCGCGCTGCTGCTGTTCTACCGGCTGCGCATCGCCGGGCTGCTGCGCGGCCTGATGAGTCGCGACGCTGCAGCGCTCGCCGACATCGCGAAGCTCGCGATCGCGACGCTGCCGGCGGTGGTCGTCGGGCTCACCCTGAAGGAGCGCGTCGAGGCGGCGTTTCACACGCCGTGGATGGCGGGCGCCGGGCTGCTCGCGACGGGCTGCTTCTTGATCACCACGAAGCGCACGCTGCCCACCGCGCGCGCGGCGAGCCCGAGCTATGGGCAGGCGTTCGCGATCGGCTGCGCGCAGGCGCTCGCGGTGCTGCCCGGCGTCTCGCGCAGCGGCAGCACGATCGCGCTCGCGCTCGCCCTCGGCGTCGCGCCGCTCGCGGCGGCGGAGTTCAGCTTCCTGCTCGGCATCATCGCGATCACCGGCGCGGCGGTGCTCGATCTTCCGGCGCTGCGCGCGGCGGGCGACGGCGACGGCGCGGGCTCGATGCTGCTCGGCGCTGGCGTCGCCGCGCTCTCCGGCTTCGCGGCGCTCGCGGTGCTCCGGCGTGTGATCACGAGCCGGAAGTTCCACGCGTTCGCGTACTACTGCTGGGCCGCGGGCGCCGCGTTCCTCGCGTACTGCTGGCTCAGCTGACCCGGCCGCACCGCAGGCCGTCACGTTCGCAAACGAGGAGAATCGGGGGGACGTTCCTCCTTCGTTGCGAAAAGGAGGAACGTCCCCGCCTTCACCTTGTTGCGGTGTCAGGGCTCGAGGATCGGGTAGAGCCTTTGCGCCGGCATCGTGTCGCGCAGCTTCTTCAGCGCGCGGGCCTCGAGCTGGCGAACGCGCTCGCGCGAGAGGCCGAGCGACTGCCCGATCTGCTCGAGCGTGTGCTCCTCCTCGCCGACGAGGCCGTAGCGCAGCCGCAGGATCAGCTGCTCGCGCTCGGTGAGGCCGCCGATCAGGTGGCCGACGCCGCGTCGCATGCGGTCGTCGTCGATGGCGTCGTCGGGCGCGTGAATGGTCGCGTCCGAGACGAAATCCTCGAGCCGCTTCTCGGTGCCGGCGACCGAGGACTCGAGCGAGATCGCCTCGCGCGAGAGCCGGTCGAGCGCCTCGAGCGATTCTGCGTCGACGCCGAGCGCCGGCGCGAGCTCCGCGGGAGTGGGCTCGCGCCCGAGCTTCCCGGTCAGCTCCGCCTTGATGCGCTGGCTGCGCTGAAGACGGTCGTGCACGTGCGAGGGCAGGCGGATCGTGCGCGAGTGGTTCTGAATCGCACGCACGAGCGCTTGCCGAATCCACCACACCGCGTAGGTCGAGAACTTGAAGCCGCGCCGGTGATCGAACTTCTCGACCGCGCGGATCAGGCCGAGGTTCCCTTCCTGGATCAGGTCGGGGAACGACAGGCCGAGGTTCCGGTAGTCCTTCGCGATCGCGACGACGAGCTTCAGGTTGTGCTCGATGAAGCGGTTCTTCACCGCGGTCATGCGCTCCTGCGAGCGCTCGACCAGCTCGTGGATCGCGAGCACGCGCTCGCGGTCGAGCCCGGCCTTCGTCTCGAGCTCCTCGAGCCGCTTCGACTTCGGCCGCGCGCGGCGCAGATCGCGCGCGAGCTGGCGGCTCTGCTCGCGCAGCTCGGTCAAGAGCGCGAGCGAGAGCTGCGCGCCGTGAAGCTCGCGCGCGACCGCGCGGTCCTGGCGCTCGAGCTCGCCGCTCGGCTTCTGCGAGCTCTCCCACATCGCCTCGCGCCGCTTCACCTGCTTGCGCAGCCGGCCGATCGCGCGCTCGACGCGCGCGGCGATCTCGCTCGTCTCCTCGTCGCCCGCGCTCTCGGAGAGCTTCGCGCCGGTATGCGAGAGCGCGCGCAGGCCGTCCCAGCGGTCGACCACGTAGCGCGCCGACATCGGGATCGCGTAGAGCGAGTTGCGCAGCGCCGCGGTCGACGCCTCCAGCTCCTTCGCGAGCACGACCTCTTCCTCGCGCTTCAGCGTGCGCGTGCCGCCGATCTCTTGGAAGTAGGACTCGAGCGGTCGGCGCTCGCGGACGACGTCGAGCTCTTCGACGGTCAGCCCGCCGCCCAGGCGGGGCCGGCCCTCACCCGGCAGATCGGCATCGATCGGGGTCTGGTCTTCGAGTTTCACGGGGTCCCTCTCGTGTGTCCGCCCCGGCGTGCCGGTGGCGGCGTTGCTCACCTGCGGCCTCGCAGGTGAAGAATCGGGCGCAGGCGAAGCGCACGGCGGCGTGCCGGATCGGCGCTGCGCGGCGCATGCGCAGGCGAGCGGGTCAACCTCGTGCGCGACATCGCATCATCTCTCCGCCGCGCCGCAATGAGAAGCAGATTCTGTGGGCGGACATCGACAGCTGTGTGCCCCGCGCCGGATGCTGCGTGGCGAGTTGCCGCTGCTCGCATCCGGCCCGCGCTCATCGCTGCACCGCGTCCAGCACGAAGCGGATCGTGGCTTCGATCTGCTCCGGCGAATCCGGGTAGGACGGGTCGCGCAGGTACGCGCGCGACGAGTAGTGCGACTGCAGCTGGCTGATCACGTCCGCCGCAGCGGTGAGCGCGAGATCGGGCTTCAGCTCGCCGCTCGCGATCCCTCGTTCGAGCACGCCCCGCACGTAATCGCGGTGGGGCTGCACGAAGTCCCGACCGGCGTGCCGGATGCGGTAGAGCTGCAGCGCCCCGTCCTCGCGGATCAGCGCCGGCAGCAACGGGTGGTTGCGGCAGAACTCGGCCGAGCGGCGGAACATGCCCGCGAGCGTCTCGGAGGCCGATTCGTTCGCGTCCGCCCGCGGCGCCATCGCCGCGACCCAGTCTGCGATGACCGCCTGTAGCACGACCTCGAACAGGTGGTCCTTGCCGCGGAAGAACTGGTAGAGCAGCCCATTCGAGACGCCGGCGCGCAGCGCGATCGCCTCGATGGTCGCCCCCGCGAAGCCGGCCTCACCGAAGCACGCCCGCGCGGCTTCGAGAATGCGCGCGCGCTTCTCGTCGCTGCGTTCGCGGCGCGAGACGCGGGCCTCGGAGAGCGAGGTGATGCCGAGCATCGAGGTGGGGGGCGACCTTCCTGAATCTCCTCTACCAGGAATTCAATGAACGGATCAAGCTCTTTGTTCACTTTTTGAGCCATGCTGAGTCCCAATTGCTCCTCCGACCGGAGACCCCCGATGCCCCAGCTCCCGTTTCGCGCGTTCGACGCCGACCACCACTACTACGAGGCCGAGGACGCCTTCACGCGCCACGTCCCGCG
>DASTOI010000776.1:0-3980 GCA_035762585.1 Myxococcota bacterium | reverse complement strand
GTACGCGATCGCGTCCTGCAGCGCGCTGCGCGCGAGCGCGAGATCGCCGCGCGCGTAGAGCGCGCGTCCGCGCAGCTGCGCGAGCGCGGCGCGCTGCTGCGGCGCGCGTGCGCTCTGCGCATCGAGCGTCGCGAGCGCCGCATCCGTGAGGCCTGCCTCGAGCTGGGCTCGCGCGAGGGCGCGCGCGAGCGCCGCGTCGTTCGGGCGCGCGCGCAGCGCCGCTTCGAGCTGCGCGATTGCGCCCGACCTGGCGCCCGCGTTCGCGTCGCCGAGCGCGGCCGACGCGACGAGCGCGAGCGAGGCGGCGAACGCCCTGAGAAGTCTTGCGCGCATCACGCCGCCGCCTCGCTCGACTGCGCGATCAGCGCGAGCATCTCCTCGCCTTCCTCCTCCAGCACTTGCAGGAAGAGATCGACGAGCTTCGGATCGAAGTGCGTGCCGCGGTCCTTCTCGAGGATGCGCAGCACTTCGGCCTGCGAGTACGCGGGCTTGTAGGGACGCGCGCTCGAGAGCGCGTCCCAGACGTCGACGATCGCGACGATGCGCGCGCCGAGCGGAATCGCGTCGCCCGCGAGGCGGTCCGGGTAGCCGGTCCCATCCCAGCGCTCGTGGTGATTACGGACGCAGCGCATCGTGACGTCGCCGAGGCCGCTGATCGGCCGCACGATGCGGTGGCCGATCTCGGCGTGGCGCTCCATCTCGGCGCGTTCGGCCGGCGAGAAGCGGCCGGCCTTCAGCAGGATGTGGTCGCGCACGCCGATCTTGCCGACGTCGTGCAGCAGCGCGCCGAGCCGGATCGCCTCGACCTCTTCGGGCGGCAGATCGAGGCGGCGCGCCATCGAGACGCAGAACAGCGCGAGGCGGCGACAGTGCAGCTCGGTGTAGCCGTCGCGCGCTTCGACCGCGCTCGCGATCGCCTCGACCGAAGCGCCGAGCGTCGCGCGCAGCTCCTCCGCGAGCCGCAGCGAGCGGGCCGTCAGCGCGAGCTGCGCGGCCACCGTCGCGACCGTGCGCAGCTCGACCTCGCCGAGCGGCGCGGTGCTGCGCGATTCGACGACGAGGACGCCGACCGGCGTGCGGCCTGCGACGAGCGGCACGTAGATCGCGCGGCCGCGGACGCCGGGGCGGCCGGGAATCTCCGCGCACGCGCGCAGGCTGCCGTGCGCGAGCACGTCCGCGGCGAGCGCGGGATCGACGGCCGCGATTTCGCCGCGCGGGCGCCAGTCGACGCGCGTGCCGTCGAGCACCCCGGACGGCGAGGCGCGCAGCAGCGCCACCGCGTGCGCATCGACGATCCGGCCTAACAGCACGAGCCCGGCCTCGATGCCCTGCTCGTCGCGCGCACCGGCCGCCTGCGCGCCGGCCTGGTGCAGCGCGCTCAGCGAGAGCTCGCGGCGCACGAGCAGCGCGCCGAGCCTGCGCCGCACGCTCTCGAGCCCGAGCGCGTGATGCGCGACCAGCGTCGCGAGCGGAAGCGTGGGCGTCAGCAGGACTCCGAAGCGCTGCAGCAGCGCCCAACAGCTCGCCCCGATGCCGAGCGCGAGCAGGCCGAAGCCGAGGCCGCGCCGGCGCGGCGATCCGGTCGACGCCCATTGCGCGGCGAGCGCGACCAGAAAGCACACGGCCGCGAGGGCCGCATGCGGCGCCGCGCGGAGACCCGCGCCGCCCTCCGCCCGCGCAGCGAGCGTCCGGTACTCGATCGCCTGCACCCACACGCCGGGCCGCGCCGCGCCGACCGGCGTCGTCCACAGATCCTGGAACTCCGCTGCAGTGGCGCCGACGAAGACGACGCGACCGCTCACCTCGGCGGGGTCGATGCGATCCTCGATCACATCGGCGAACGAGAGCGTCGGCACGCTCGGCTGGGCGCGCCGGAAGTCGATGCGATGGCGGCTCTGCGCGGAGTCGATCGGCGTCCCCAACAACTCCAGCACCGCGGCCGGCAGCGAAGCGACGCGCTCGCCGCCGAGCTCGCTCGACGCGTTCGCGCTGCGCACGACGCCGTCGGCGTCGAGCGGCACCACGACGTGTCCAGGACGCGCGCCGGCTCCGAGAAACGCCGGCGCCGGCCAGCTCACGACTTCCAGCTCGCCGACTCCCGCGACGTCCTGCCGCTGGCGCAGCGCCGCGAGTACGACGCGCGGGTTCTCGTGAATCGCCGCAGCGAACGCGGCGTCACCCTCGGCATCGCGCGGCGTCGAGAGGTCCACGTCGAACGCGACGACGCGCGCGCCTGCCGCGAACAGCCGCTGTGCAGCTTCCGCGTAGCGCGCGCGCGACCAAGGCCACTCCGGGAACGCGCGCAAGCTGCGCGGATCGATCGCGACGATCGTCACGTCGGGAATTCGCGCGGGCGCTGCCGGCGGCCACGCGCTCGTGCTGCGCAGCGCCGCGTCGGCCACCGGGCGATCGATCAGCTGCGCGGCGCCGCAGAACGAAAGCACGCCGGCGACCACAGCCGAAGCTGCCGAAATCCACACGGCTCTCGGGAGGCGCGCCATCGATTCCCCGATCCGTGATCATCGGCACTTTCGCTACGAGGATTGACGGACCCGGCTACGCAAAATTCCGCACTCATCGGCTTCGTGCGCGCGAGCTGCACGGCACCTGCGCACGAGTGATTAGGTACTGCGAGACCGTGTGGTCGTGCGGCTCGAGGGCGCTGCGGACTGCAAGACGCCGCGCCGGCCCCCGGCACGGCTTGCGCTTCGGGCGATCCGCACGGTGAGGACGGGCTCAATCCGCGAACAGAGGAATCAGCCTCCGGGCCGCCGTTCCCATCGCGGCGATCACCACCTCGTGCGCGAGGCTCGCGTACTGGAACATGCACATCAGCCGCGTCGCGCCGATCTCGCGGTAGGCCTCCATCTTCTTCCGGCACGTCGCGACGTCGCCGACGATCACCGAAGGCACCGGCCGCAGCGTCTCGAACGCCTCTTCGTTCGAGACGACCTCGCCGCCCGCGAATCGCCGTAACAAGCGGACGACCGGGTGATCCTGCTCGATCGGAATCGTGGTCTGCTGCGCGCCGCCGAGCGCGAGCGAGCGCTGCGCCGCAGGGTCGTTCGGCAGAAAGTTGCCGCGGATCTGGCTGTACCAAATCTCGGGCGCTGCGTGGAACACCCGAGGTGCCGCGGCGACGTACCAGAGCGCGCCGAGCGCCGCGCCGCTCGCGACCGCCTCCTTCTCCGACTCGGCGACGTGCACGAACGTGAAGACGCCGGCCTCGCGATTCAAGCGCTGGCCCGCGGGCTCTTCGATCTCGCCGAGCCCTGCGCGGTACTCCCTGAGAAGCGCCGCCATCGGACCGAGCTCGGTCAGCAGCGTCGTGCCGAGCGCGCCGACGCCGAGCCGGCCGGCGAGCCGGAACGATTCGGGGCTCGAGCAGGTTTGCCAGAGTCGCGGATGCGGCTTCTGCAGCGGCTTCGGAATGATGTTGCGCTTCGGAATCTTCAGCAGCGGCGAATCCCATGAGAACTCGTCCTGCGTCCACATCTTCGGAATCATCCGCATCGCCTCGATCAGCTGCTGACGCGAGGTGTCCGGGTTCACCTGGAACGTGTCCCACTCGCCGGCGCCGGTGCGCGCGAGCCCGAGCTCGGCGCGACCGCCGCTGATGTGGTCGAGCAGTGCGAGCCGCTCGGCCGCGCGGATCGGGTGGTTGATGTTGAACGGCGCGAGCACGCCGGCGTGGCCGAGATGCATCCGCGACGTGCGCGTCGCGATCCACGCGAGCAGCATCTCGGGCGCGGAGCTCCAGCTGAACTCGAGCGCGCCGTGATGCTCGACCGCCCACCAACAATCGAAGCCCGCGCGATCGGCGAACACGGCTTGATCGAGCGTCTCACGGAAAACGCGCGCCTCGTGGTCCGGCGCCAACGGCGCAGCCTTCTGCGTCTCGCAGAACACGTCGAGCTTCATCGGCAGCCTCTCCCTCGATCTCCCGGCGCGGCTTCGCCCAAGCGACGCGGCTCAGTATC
>DASTOI010000775.1:0-7685 GCA_035762585.1 Myxococcota bacterium | reverse complement strand
GGAGACTTGTTATTCGTGTCCGGCCAGATCGGCAACCTGCCGGGCAGTCTCGACCTCGCGCCCGGCGGAATCCAGGCCGAGACGATGCAGGCGCTCGCGAACATTGCGGCGATCCTCGAGCGCAACGGCTCGTCGATGGAGCGCGTCGCGAAGTGCACCGTGTTCATGCTCGACATGAGCGAGTGGCCCGCGCTGAACGAGGTCTGGGTGACCGTGTTCCCCAACAAGCCGGCGCGCAGCGCGCTCGGCGCGAGCGGGCTCGCGAAGGATGCGCGCGTCGAGATCGAGTGCATCGCGGCGGCCGACGAGAGCTGAGCGCGGGCGCCGGCCCGCTCGCGGCAGGCGGCCGCTACTTCTTCTCCGCCTCCGTGACCTTCCGCGTCTCGAGCCGCATTCCCTTCACGAGCGCGGGGAAGCCGTCGCCGATACGGAAGTTCCACGCGGTCTGCTTCTCGGCGTCGCCACCGTGTTTGGTGTCGCGGTCGAACACCGACTCGAGCGTGTCGAAGTCGGAATGCACGTCGAGCATGTGCTCGCCGACGCGCAGCTGCAGCTGGCCGAGCGCAATCTCGGGCGTGCGGCCGAAGCCGCGCAGCCGGGTCTGGATCACGTCGCGCTTCGACGTCAGCCAGTTCGCGAACGTGTTGGCCATGTCGAAGTGCAGCTGCTGGTGGCCGATCACGTAGCTCTCGCGGCGCATCGCGTCCGGGCTGAGCCACGAGTCCTTGCGCGAGAGAAGCGCGTAATAACGGAGCTGCGCGAGCGTCGCGACGTAGGTCTCCTTGTCGCGCACCTTGTTCACCTGCGCCTTCAGCTCGCACGAGAACACGATCGCCGTGAAGCCGCTCGGCTCCACTTTGGGAATGCGCACGGCGGCGCCCGCCTTCCCGCGCTCGCCCGCGAACAGGAAGTCGTCGCGCGTCAGCCGTCGATGGCGGATGAAGTCGTCCTGCAGGCTCCACGCCGGCTCGCTCTCGGCGCAACTCGAGGCGCCCCACGCGCCGAGCTCCAGCATGCGGTCCTGCACCGCGTCGCGCGCGTCGATGCGCGTCTCGAACGCCTCCTCGGCCTCCGCTTCCTCGCGCGCCTGCTCCCCCAGCGCCGCCGCGCGCCGCTGCTGCGCCTCCTGCTCGGCCTGCGTCGCGAAGCCCTCGAACGGCTTGTCGGAGCCCGCGCCCTTCTCGCGCTTGAAGCGCTCCATGCGCTCGTTCAGCGTTTCGGTCGGCGCGGTCCCGCCGATCTGCGTGATCGGCTCGCGCTTCGCCTCGGTCTCCGCCGCCGGCGCATCCGCGGGCGCGCTCGTCTCGGCGTTCGCCGCATCCGCATCCTGCGCGTCGTCCTGCGCGAGCGCGATGCCCGCGCACGCCCCTAACAGCACGAAAATCGCGAGGCGCATCCCGATTCGCATCGCGTTCTTCACCCCACCCTCAAATGCGCACCGCGCCGAATGCATAACGGTTGATCGAGAAGAAATATTCGCCGCGCGCGCCCAGCTCGCGCAGCTCCGCCGCCCACGCTTTGGCCTCCTCCGCGGTCACGCCGCGATGTCCCGGCGTGTAGCCGGCGATCAGCCCGAGCGTGCCGTGGCTGTAGCAGTGCGCGTGCAGCGCAGCGTTCACGATCGGGATCACCTCGACGTGCGTCACCGCGAAGCCCGCGCGCGCGAGCAGCGCCGGCAGCTTCGCGGGCAGATGCGGATCGTGCAGGTGATCGTCCCAGGCTTCGAGCACGCGGCGCATGCGCGCAGGATCGCTGGTGTTCCAGACGACGCTGTCCCAGTCCGTGTCGAGGATGAACACGCGGCCCCGCGGCCGGAGCACGCGCCGGACCTCGGCGAGCGCCTTCTCCATGTCGGCGACGTACTCGTACACCTGCGTGGACGTGACCGCGTCGAAGCTCGAGTCGCCGAACGGAAGCGCGGTCGCGTCGCCGAGGCGCAGCTCGCACGGGCCGCGTCCCTCGCAGCGCTTGCGCGCGAGCTCCACCATCACCGGACTCGAGTCGACGCCCGCGACGAGGCCGCGCTCGCCGACGATCGGCGCCAGATCGTGCGTGAGGAAGCCCGGACCCATTCCGACATCGAGGACGTACTCGCCCGCGCGCGGCGCGAGCAGCTGGATGAAGCGCGCGCGCTGCAGCACGACGTCGGGCGTCACGTAGAGCTTCTCGATGCTCCTTGCCGCCGCCTCGTCGAAGGTGAGCCCTTTGTTGGCAGGCGACTTCGCGCTCACTCGGCGAGCCTCTCGCACAGCTCGCCGAGCCGCTTCTCGCCGTCGCGCGTCTGGCCCCCGCTCGCGAGGAACTTCTTCATCGCGCGCGGCGCCTCCGGTGTCCGTAACAACACCTGAAACAGGTGGCTCTCGAGAGTCAGGCCGCGTTCCCAGCTCGGCTCCGCTGCGAGCACCGCGCGCTTCGCAGCGGCGATCGCCGGCGCCGGGAAGCTCGCGATGCGGCGCGCGAGGCGATCGACGAACGGTCGCAGCTCCGCCGGCGGCAGCGCGCGATTCAGGTACCCCCAGCGCTCCGCGGTCGCCGCGTCGAGATCGTCGCAGCCGAGGATCAGCTCGAGCGCGCGGCCGCGTCCGACCAGCCGCGGCAGCCGCTGCGTGCCGGTGCCGCCCGGCAGGATGCCGATCGCCACCTCCGGCTGGTTGATGATCGTCTTGCCGAGCGCACCGAAGCGCATGTCGCACGACAGCGCGAGCTCGCTGCCGCCGCCGCCCGCGCGCCCGCCGATCTCGGCGATCGTCGCCTTCGGCATCGTGCGGTAGGTCTCGCACATCGCGTGGTAGAAGTTGTCGGCGATCTCGCGGTTCAGCACCGGCACGCCGTCGGTCGGGAAATCGATGATCGCGGCGACGTCGAAGTGCGCGAGCCAGAAGTCCGGGTCGTCGCTGCGCAGCACGAGTGCGCGCACGCCGTCGTCCTTCGCGACTTCCTGCGCGAGCTGCGCGAGCTCGGCCGCGAACGCGAGCGTGATCAGGTTGATCGGAGGGTTCGACAGCGTCGCGAAGGCGACGCCGCCGTCGACCTTCACCGAGACGTGTTTGTACGCGTAGGCCATCAGAGACTCCTTCTCGTCGATCTCGCTCGGCCAGCGGCTCCGCGCGCTCGCGCTCCTCGCTACCGGACGTCGTCCATGCCGGGCACGAACAGCGGCTCGACGCCGAGCCGCGCCCATGCCTCGTGGATGTCGCTCGGCGCGGTCGCCGCGTCGAACGCGTCGGCGGCGTCGAGCGTCGACTCGAGCAGCCGCAGATCGCTCGCGGTGTTCAAGAACACGCCCGGGCGCGCGAGCACCCAGTGCACCGCGCGCGCGACGTCCTCGGCCTCCGTCACGGGCCGGTACCAGGTGTTATGGGTGCGCAGCTCGCCCGGCTGCCAGCGGCGCGCGGCCACCGCCTTGATCGTCTGCAGCGCGACGCCGCGGCGCTGGCACTCGGCGTACAGCGCTTCGAAATCCGCGGCGTACTGCGGCTGCGCCATCATCGGCGGGTTGTAGGGCGCGAGCACCGAGTCGAACGGGAAGCGAGCGAGGCTTCGGAGGTGCATCGCCGCGACGCGCGTGCCATGGCCGGTGACGCCAATGAAGCGCACGAGCCCCTGCTCGCGCGCCTCCGTCAGCGCGCGCAGCGCGCCGTCGCGCGAGAACGCCATCTGCCAGCCCGGCTCGTCGGCGAGGTTGTGCAGCTGGATCAGGTCGATCTGGTCCGTCTGCAGGCGCTCGAGCGAGCGCTCGAGGTGGCGCCACGCGCCCGCGTGGTCGCGCTTGCCCGTCTTCGTCGCGAGGAAGAAGCGGCCGCGGAGGCGCCGCATCGATTCGCCGACGCGGCGCTCCGACGGTCCGTAACCATTCGCGACATCGATGTGGTTCACGCCGCGCGCGAGCAACCGCTCGAGCGTGGCGGCCGACTTCTCAGGCGTCGCACTCCACAGCGCCGCGGCGCCGAAGATGACGCGCGAGCTCATGTGCCCGGTGCGGCCGAAGGCGAGTCGAGGAATCACGGCATTCTCCGTGGCGCGCGAAAAAGCAGCGTATCACGCGCTCTACCCCGAGCTTCGTTCCAGCTCGGCGCTTCGACTTTCGAGCGCTCCGCGCGGCCGTCGCACTACGCTCGCCGCGCGATGTCCGCCGCCGCACCCGCTGCCGCTGTCACCGCGGCCGGCGCGCGGCTCATGCTCGCGGCGGCCGCCGCATTCGCGGGCATGACCGCGGCGGCGAAGCTGCTCGGCGCGCGGCTGCCGCTGTTCGAGATCGTGTTCGTGCGTGCTGCGTTCTCGACGCTCGCGACGCTCTGGCTGTTGCGCCGGGCAGGCGAGCCCGTGCTCGGCTCGCGGCGTCCGTTGTTATGGCTGCGCGGGCTGTTCGGCTTCTGCGGGCTCTCGTGCTCGTTCTATGCAGTGATCCATCTGCCGCTCGCCGAGGCGACGCTGCTCCAGTTCACGCACCCGCTGTTCACGGTCGCGCTCGCGGCGCTGCTGCTGGGCGAGCGCATCGAGCGCGGCGTCCTGTTCGGGCTCCCGCTCTCGGTGCTGGGAATTCTCGCAGTCGCGCGCCCCGAGGCGCTGTTCGGCGGAGCGTCCTCGCTCGACTCCTTCGCGGTCGGCGTCGGTCTTGCGGGCGCGTTCTTCGCGGCCGATGCCTACGTCAGCGTCCGGCATCTCGCGCGCACCGGCGAGCACCCGCTCGCGATCGTGCTCTCGTTTCCGCTCGTGACCAGCGTGCTCTCCGCGCCGCTGATGCTGCAGAGCTTCGTCTGGCCGAGCGGCGTCGAGTGGCTCTGGCTGCTGGCCGCGGGCGCGTTCGCGCAGATCGGCCAGCTGAGCCTCACGCGCGGCATCCAGCTGCTGCCCGCATCGCGCGCGACCGTCTTCTCGTACACGCAAATCGTCTTCGCCGCCGCGCTCGGCGCGCTGCTGTTCGGCGAACGCCCCGACGCCTGGACCGCCGCCGGTGGGGCGCTGGTGTTAGGCGGAGCGTGGCTGGCGAGTCGAGCCGCCGTCTAGGGCGGCGGCGCCGTGTTAGGCTGGCTTTGAGGCGAATTGCATGCGGCGGGCGCTGTGGCCGTGGTTCCGATCGTTCGGATGGGCGATCGCCGCTAGCGCATCGGCCGCTGCACAGGGCTGGGTCCCGATCGCTGCACATCGGCCGCGAGGCAGACGCGCCCCCGCGCTGAGCGCGCTGGTGTTAGGCACTACTGGATGGCGCGCGCCGCGCGAGACGCCACGAAGCATCACCGCGAAAAGTGAATCGAGGGCGCCTCGATGGCGCCCTCGATTCACCCTCCTACAGAAATGAGCCCTCGTGCTCGCGAGGAGCGAAGGGCGGGCCGTTTCAGCGCGTACCTCCATCCGCGAGCGAACGCGCGCGCGACGGCGGGGTGCCGCTCTCGATACGAGCAACGAGAACGAGGCCCGCCCGGAGCGGCGCTCGCAGCAAGCTCCGACCAGACCGTCAGCCCGCGGCGACCACCCGCCCGTACCGCGCAGGATCCAGCCCGAACACGCGCGCCGCGTTCTCCCCGAGAATTCGAGCGCGCGAGTCGTCGGACAGATGCCCCATCGTGCGTTCGATCGCCTGCGCCGAGTGAGGCCAAGACCCTTCGTGATGCGGATAATCGTTCGCCCACATCAGGTTGCGCGTGAGATCGAACTCCTCGGCGTAGCGCAGGCCGGCGACGTCGTCCTGGAACGTCGCGAAGCAGTTGTTACGGAAATAGGTCGACGGCAGCTCGCGCAGCCGCGGCCGCACCCAGAAGTGGTGCGCCTTCGCGGCGTAGTCGAGCGTCTCGATCAGCCACGGCACGAAGCCGATCCCGCTCTCGACGAGGCCGGCCCGCAGTCTCGGGTGACGCTCGAACACGCCTGACGCGATCATCTGCACGAGCGGCTCGAGCGTCGTCTCCATCGAGTGGCAGACGTAGTTGATGATCGCGCCGCCGTTGCCGCCGACCGCGCGCGGGTCGCGGCCGGTCGAGACGTGGAACGTGACGGCCAGGCCGCACTCCTCGAGCAGCGCCCACATCGGCTCGAAGCTCGGGTGGTTGTACTCGAGCTCGCCGAACTTCTTGGGGCCGTAGATCACCGAGTTGCCGAGGCAGACCGCGCGGAAGCCGTGCTCCGCGGCCCAGCGGATCTCGCGCAGCGCGCCGGGCTGATCGCCGGCGGCGATGCACGCCGCCGGCAGGATGCGCGGCGCGTCGCCCTGCATGTGCGCGCCGCAGAACGTGTGCGCCCAGCGGTTCCACTGGCGGCACATCGCCATCGCGAACGCTGGGTCGGGCGTCGCCCAGCAGAGTAGGCCCTTGTTAGGGAACATCAGCTCGGCATCGATGCCGTCCGCGTCGTGCGCGGCGAGCCGCTCCGCGACCGTGCGGCCGGTCGAGTTGCGCAGCACGTCCTCGTCATCCATGCGCCCACCGGGCACTGCGGCCGGAAGACCCTGGCTGCGATCGCGCGTAGGGTCCGCCGACGCGTGCTTACGCGCCGGCTTCACGCGCTGCGGGCGGTTGCCCTCCGAGATCAGCCACTCCGAGCCGTCCTCGCGCACTTCGAGGCGCGGGATGCGCGCGCGCAGCTCCGGCTCGATGCCCTCGAGGTAGGCGCTGGGCTCGACCGCGTGACAGTCGGCCGAGAACATGAAGTACTTGTTCGAAGCGCCGGGGCGCGCGCTGCGCGGCCAGCCCGCGGCGCCGGGCGTCTCGCGCCGCCACAAGTTATTGGGCGCGCGGCTCGGATCCCGCCGCACTTCGTCGAGGGTCGCTGCCATCGCGTGCTCCTGGGCCGTTCGACTCGAGATCGGGCGATGGTCGAGCAGCACGCGAACGCTCGCCAGCGGCGGTGTAGCTTGCGGCGATGAGCTCCGAGGCGCGTGCGCTCTCTCCCGGCGAGCTGATGCGGGCGCTCGCGGACCCGAGCGCAGCCGAGCGCTTCTCCGTGCTCACGGGCGCGCCGCTCCTGCGCGTCGATCTCTCCGGCAGCGATGGCGGCGCGACGCGCGAGCAGGCGGCGCGCGCGGCGGAGCAGCTCGGCGAGCTGCCCGCGCTCAGCGTCGGATTCGGAGCGGCGGAATCCGCGGCGGCGATCGCGCTCGCGCCGGCGCTCGACGTGCGGCTCGGCGAAGCGGAGCTCGCCGACCTCGCGGCGATCGAAGAGACCGTCGCGAAGGCGCCGCTCGCGAGCCTGGGCCTCGCGCAGCTGCTGCGCGCCAGCCGCGCGCGAACGATCTACGAGGGGCTGATGGCCGAGTCGCTCGTGTACTCGACGCTCCAGAGCGGGCCCGAGTTCTCCGCGTGGCTCGCCGCGCACGTGCGCAAGCAGCGCGAGCCGTCGCGCGAGCCCGCGGTGCTCGTCGCGCGCGAGGGGGCGTCGCTCGCGCTGCGACTGAATCGGCCGGAGAAGCGCAACGCGTTCTCGGCGGCGATGCGCGACGCTCTCTGCGAGGCGCTGCGGCTCGCGCTCTCGGATCCCGAGATCAAGCAGATCGAGTTATCAGGCGCGGGCGCCGCGTTCTGCAGCGGCGGCGACCTCGACGAGTTCGGCACGTTGCCCGATCCCGCGACCGCCCACGCAATTCGTGCGACGCGCAACGCGGCGCTCTTGCTCTCGCAGTGCGCGCCGCGCGTCACGGCGCGCGTGCACGGCGCGTGCGTCGGCGCTGGCGCCGAGCTGCCCGCGTTCTGCCG
>DASTOI010000774.1:0-2361 GCA_035762585.1 Myxococcota bacterium | reverse complement strand
CGCCGCGCGCTTCCATGTGCGTCTGGCACGCGACCAGGTCTCCGCTCCCGATCGGCCACAGCGTCACCTCGAACACGAAGTCGCCGTTCGCGAGCGAGGCCGGCACGCGCAGGCGCTTCGTCGCGCGCGTCGCGAGTACCTCGCGTAGCAGCTCGCGAAAGCCGGCCGCGTAAGGGCCGGCGTGCGTCTCGAGCGGCGCGCCGACGATTCGCTCGCGGCTGCCGAAGCGCTCGAACTCGGCGCGCGGCTGCGCGCCGAAGGTCGCGACGCAGATTCCCTCCACGTCGAATACCGCGATCGGAGTGTCTGGGTACGAGGCGAGCGTCGCGAGCGCGATCGCGGAGAGATCCATCGGATCCTCTGCTTCCAGCGAACTCATAGTCCACGGCGGGACGCCCGAGAATCACCCGAAGCGGGGACAAGCTCGCTTGCGGGGGTCGCGCGCGCGAGTGACTCCGAGCCAGCTCGATGCGGCCGGCGGCAGGTTGCCTCGCGCTACGGCGCACCGGTGCCGCGCCCGACCGCAGCCGAGCGCGCGAAGCGTCCCGCAGGCCGCGCGAGAGGCTTCGCCGCGGGGGCGAAGCGCATCGACTGCGCGCTCTGACCGAGCGCTGCCCCCCGAAGCGGCCCGCTGGGTGTTAGGTCTCCGCCAGCTTGCGCAGCTCGCGGATCGCGGATGCATAGTCGGGCTCGCGGAAGACCGCGTTGCCGGCGACGAAGACGTTCGCGCCGGCGCGCGCCGCCGCGCCGATCGTCTCCCGGTTCACGCCGCCGTCGATCTCGAGCTCGACGTCGAGGCCGCGCTCGTCGATCCACTGGCGCAGCTGCCGCACCTTGGGCAGCACGCCCGCGATGAACTTCTGCCCGCCGAAGCCGGGGTTCACGCTCATCACGAGCAGCTGATCGACGTCGCCCAGCACCGGCTCGACCGCGCTCGCCGGCGTCGACGGGTTCAGCACTACGCACGCCTTCTTCCCGAGTCCGTGGATTTGCTGGAGCGTGCGGTGGAGGTGAGGGCAGGTCTCGACGTGCACGCCGATCCGATCCGCGCCGGCCTCCGCGTACTGCGCGATCGAGAGCTCCGGCTTCTCGATCATCAGGTGGACGTCGAACGGCAGCGCGCTGGTCTTGCGGATCGCGCGGATGATCTCCGGCCCGAGCGTCAGGTTCGGCACGAAGTGGCCGTCCATCACGTCGACGTGGATCCAGTCGGCGCCCGCGCGATCGACCTTCTGGATGTCGGCGCCGAGCGCCGCGAAGTCGGCCGAGAGAATCGACGGCGCGATCCGAATCGGGCGCTTCACCGCGCGCCTCGCGTGAGCCGCGCGGCGAAGAAGCCGTCCATGCCGTGTCGCTGTGGCCAGGTGCGCATCAGCCCGTCTGCCTCCACGAAGGTGCGCACCGCGGCCGAAAGCTCCTCGCGCGCGCTCAGTGAGAACTCCGCGTGCTGTGCGAGGAACGCGGCGACGACCGCCTCGTTCTCCTCGGAGAGCAGCGTGCACGTACTGTAAACGAGCACGCCGCCAGGCATCACTTCCCGCGCGGCGTTCTCGAGCAGCGCGCGCTGTGTGCGCGCGAGCAGCGCCGGATCTTCGGGGCGCAGCCGCCAGCGCGCGTCCGGATTGCGGCGCAGCGTGCCGAGGCCGGAGCACGGCGCGTCGACGAGCACGCGCGCGAACGGGCGGCCTGGCAGCTCGACGAGCGGCTGCGTGCCGTCGGCATGCGCGAGCTGCACGTTCGCGAGCCCGAGGCGCCGCGCAGCGCGTCCGACCAGCTCGAGCCGGCGCTGATTGCGATCGCACGCGACGACGAGCCCGCTCGCTCCGATGCGCTCGGCGATCGCGGTCGTCTTCGCGCCGGGCGCCGCGCACAGATCGAGCACGCGCTCGCCGGGCAGCGGCCCGAGCAGCTCGACGACGAGCTGCGAGGCCTCGTCTTGGATCGTGAAGCGCCCCTCGCGGAACGCGGGATCGCTGCCGGGGTCGACGCCGTGCCCGAGCGAGAGCGCGAGCGGGGCGTGCGCCGCGAGCTTCGCGTCGGGCCAGCGCGGCGCGAGCTCGGCGAGCAGCGCGCCGCGTGCCGAAGCGCTGCAGGTACTCGCCGATGCGACGCGCGCGGTGCGCACGGCCGCGCGCGACGCGGCGCCACAGCGTGGCCTGCCAGTCGTCGCGGTCGGCGCCGGCTTCCCAGCGCTGCAACAGCCCGCGCCGCCACGCCTGGTATTTCTCGAAGGTGTCGGCGAGCGCGCCGGCGAGCGTCCAGTGCCGGATCGCGTCGCCCGATGCCAGGAAGCGGGCAAGGTCCGGCGGCGGCGCGGTGCCCAGTTCATGCAGCAGATGCCAGCGCAGCACGTCGGGAGCG
>DASTOI010000773.1:0-6424 GCA_035762585.1 Myxococcota bacterium | reverse complement strand
GCGCTCGACCTCGAGCGCTTCGCGATGATGCCGGTCGGCCCGCTCGAAAAGAAGCTCGAGGCGCTCGTCGGCTGGCTGCGCGGTGCGCAGCGCGACGGCGCGCCGCGCGCGCATGAGGCGAACGCGCGCCACCGCCTCGCGCGTGCGGCCACGGAGGTCGAGGTCGCGCGCGTGCTCCAGCGCCGAGTGATTAGTGCCGCTCTCTCCGGCCGCATCCCGACCATCGAGTCCTCGCAGTACAAGCTCTTCATGAACGAGACCGGGCAGCGCCTCGCGAACACGGCGCTCGACCTAATGGGCGACGAAGGCGCGCTGCGCCCCGGCGAGCCGAACGCGCCGCTCGGCGGCCGCTTCGAGCGCAGCTACCGCTATACGGTCGTCGACACGATCGGCGGCGGCGCGAGCGAGATCCAGAAGAACATCATTGCGCGGCGAGGCTTGGGGCTCCCGAAGAATTTCTAGACGCGGGCTTCGCGCACGCTCGCTTTCATCGGGGACGTACTTTCATTCGCCGTGTCGGCGGCGACGCGACGAAAGTACGTCCCCGATGAAAACTCTGCGTCACGCGCTCGAGCGCACCGGTCACCTCACTTCCGGGAACCGGAAGATGACGTCGCTGTTGGTGATCAACGGGTTGCTGCCCTTGCTCGCGGTGAAGCGCGGCAGGCGCGTCGCGCCGTTCGTGCTGCTCGCGTTGCCGCGTGTGCTGGCCGAGCTCGACGGCTCGCTGCCGGCGATCGCCGACCCCGAGCCTGCCTGAGTTGGACGGCCGGGAGCCGCACACGCAGCCCGAGGCGTAGAATCGCCGCCTGCCCTCGCGGAGGCGCGGCGTGCCGAAGCTCCGAGCGATCGATCTCGCGATCAACGTCGACCTGAGTCGGCTCGGCCGGCCCGATTGGCTGGAGCACGCCGAGCAGCAAACGTTCAAGCAGGGCGATGCGCTCTACCGCGACTTAATGCCTGACGAGCTGGTCGCGGAGCTCGATGCGCACGGCATCGAGCGCGCGGTGATCGGCGTCGACCCGCTCGATCCGAATCCGCACGTGCTCTCGTTCCTCGAGAAGCACGCCGGTCGCTTCTTCCTCGCGGCGAGCATGAATCCGCGCGACGCGATGCGCGGCGTGCGCGCGCTCGAGGCGCTGAAGCAGCGCCATCCGCGTGAGCTGGTCGAAGCGCGCGTCGTGCCGTTCCAGCACGATCTCGCGCCCGATACGCCGCTCTACTACCCGCTCTACGCGAAGTGCATCGAGCTGGGTCTGGTGTGCGGGATCTACACCGGTATCCCGGTGCCGCCGCTGCCGGGCGAGTGCCAGCACCCGATGCACCTGGATCGCGTCTGCTTCCACTTCCCGGAGCTGAAGCTCGTGATGTGTCACGGCGCCGATCCGTGGTGGGACGTCGCGATTCGGCTGATGCTGAAGTACCGCAACCTTCACCTGCAGACGTCGGCGTGGGCGCCGAAGCGCCTGCCGGCGGAGCTGATTCACTTCATGAACACGCGCGGAGCGGACAAAGTGTTATGGGCGTCGAATCACCCATCCGTTCCGCTCGCGCGCCACTTCGCGGAGCTGCCCGCGCTTCCGCTGCGCGAGGGCGTGCTCGACAAGTTCCTCTACGCGAACGCCGCTCGCCTGTTCTTCGGCGAAGCCACTAGTTAGGGAGAAGCGCCATGGCGGCCCGCCCCGGCTACCCCGTCTACGATGCGGACAACCACCTCTACGAGCCCGAAGAGGCGATGACGGCGCATCTGCCGAAGAAATGGCGCAATCAGTTCCAGTACGTCGAGGTGAACGGCCGCAAGAAGCTCGCGATCGGCGGGCAGATCTCCGAGTACATCCCGAACCCGACCTTCGAGGTGCTCGCCGCCCCCGGCGCTCACGAGAAGTGGTACCGCGCGAATAACAGCGAGGGCCTCACGCTGCGCGAGCTCTCCGGCCGCCCGATCTCGTGCCCGCCCGCGTACCGGAACGGCGCCGATCGCGTGAAGCTGATGGACGAGCAGGGCATCCACGCGACGCTCGTGTTCCCGACGCTCGCGAGCGCGGTCGAAGAGCGCATGAACTACGACCACGAGCTGATGGGCGCCGTGCTGCACGCGCTGAACGAGTGGATGCACGAGGCGTGGGGCTTCGCGCGCGAGCAGCGCTTGTTCGCAGTGCCGTTCGTCACCCTAATGGATGTCGACGCCGCGGTGCGCGAGCTCGAATGGTGTCTCGCGCGCGGCGCGCGCACGGTCGGCCTGCGCCCCGCGCCGGTGCCCGGCTACCGCGGCAGCAAGTCGTTCGGCTTCGTCGAGTTCGACCCGTTCTGGGCGCGCGTCGCCGAGGCCGGAATCTTCGTCTCGATGCACGCGAGCGATTCCGGCTACGACCGCTTCGCGCGCATCTGGGAAGGCGGCAGCGAGTTCCTGCCGTTCAAGCCCGACCCGTTCAAGAGCTGCCTCGGCCTCTCCGGCCGCGCGATCAGCGATTCGATCGCCGCGCTGATCTGCCACGGTGTGTTCGACCGCCACCCGCGCGTGCGCGTCGCCAGCATCGAGAACGGCTCGAAGTGGATGTTCCCGCTGCTCGACGCCCTCACCCACGCGTACGGCCAGATGCCGAAGGAGTTCTCGCGCCACCCGGTCGACACGCTGCGCGAGCACGTCTTCGTCGCGCCGTTCTACGAGGAGCCGATCGAGCAGCTCGCCGAGAAGATCGGCGTCTCGCAGGTGCTGTTCGGCAGCGACTACCCGCACCCCGAAGGCCTCGCGAATCCGCTCGACTTCCTGCCCGAGCTATCAGGGTTCAGCGCGGCCGATCAAGAGCGGATCATGAGCGCGAACCTGAAGGGGCTGCTGGAGGGGACGGCCGCGTAGCGAGCACGCGAGCCACCACCGGCCCTATGTCTTCTGCCTTCCACCACTACCTCGGCATCGACTACTCCGGCGCGAAGTCTCCGATCGCGAGCGTGCGCGGCGTGCGCGTTTATCAGGCGGAGCGTGGCGCGGAGCCGGAGCCGCAGGAGGTCGCGCCGCCGCCCGGGCCCGGCAAGCACTGGACCCGGCGCGGGCTCGCGCAGTGGCTCGCGCGCGAGCTGCGAGACGGCCCGCCGGCGCTCGTCGGCATCGACCACGGCTTCTCGTTTCCGCTCGCGTACTTCGAGAAGTACGGCCTCGCGCATGATTGGCCGGCGTTCCTCGATGACTTCCAGCGTCACTGGCCGACCGACGACGATGCTTGTTGGGTGCGGCACGTACGCGACGGCGTTCGCGGCAACGGCGCCGCGCGCTGCGGCGATCGCGCGTGGCGGCGGCTCACCGAGCAGCGCGCCGGCAGCGCGAAATCGGTGTTCTGGTTCGACGTGAACGGAGAGGTCGCGTGCTCCACACACGCTGGGCTTCCGTGGCTGCGCTTCCTGCGCCGCGAGCTCGGCGCGCGCATTCACTTCTGGCCGTTCGATGGCTGGCAGGTTCCCGCGGGCCGGTCGGTGATCGCCGAGGCCTACCCCCGGCTTTGGATTCGCGACTTCCCCGAAGCCGATCGCAATCTCGACCAGCACGCGGCGTACTCGGTCGCAGCCGCGCTGCGCGGCGCCGATTCGCAGGGCACGCTCGCGCGCCTGTTCGCGCCCGAGCTCACGCCGGCGGAGCGCCGCGTCGCCGACATCGAGGGCTGGATCCTCGGCGTGCGCTGACGCCGAGCGATCGGGTGAACGCGTGTTCCCCTCCCGCTGTTGTCGGACGCGCGCGAAGCTGGGCCTCGTCCATCCCGCGTCCCGTTCGAGCATTCCGTGATCAGACGTTCCTGCGTTTTCCGCATCGAGGTCTCACTCGCGAGCTTTCGCGATCCGCCCCGTTACTCGGCGTTCCTCGAGGGCGTTCGCGACAAGCGACGCCTCTACACGATCCGCGAGCACGGCGTGTGGGCGACGCTCGCGAATCGCGATGGCACACCGGTGGTGCCGTTCTGGCTCTCGCGCGATGGAGCCCGCGAGTGCGTCGCGCGCGAGTGGCCGGGCTTGCGCGTCGCGCCGGTCGCGATCAGCCGCCTCGTCGACGAGTGGCTGAACGGCTGGCTTCCGCGGGACGTGCGGGCTGCGGTCGCGGTGGAGTCATCGGCCGCGGGCGTGCTGGTCGAGCAGCATCGGCTGTGGGCGAAACCTGGTCGAGGAAGTCGACTACCTGCCCAACTACCGGCCCCATCGGGCGCGCGGACAGCGTGGATTCATCGACCGAGTCGAGTAGCGAGCTGCAACGGCGCCAGACCGTCGCGATCCGCCCTAATGTTTCGCTCGTGTTGTCGTCACGCGTTCGTTCCGGTAGCACCGGCCCTCGCCGGTGAACGACACGACGCCCGCCTACCAGCGCGCCGCCAAGCGTTCCGGCGCGTTGCCGCTTTCGACGCTGATCTATCAAGGAATCGGCGCGATTCCCGACGCATGCATGCTGTTCGCGTTCGGGACGCTACTGCTCTTCTACTACAACCAAGTGCTCGGCATGCCCGGAACACTCGCGTCCGCGGCGCTGATGCTCGCGCTCGTCGTCGACGCGATCGTCGATCCGCTGGTCGGATCGCTCTCGGACGGTCTGCGCAGCCGGCTCGGCCGGCGTCATGCGCTGATGTACGGGTCGATCGTTCCACTCGGAATCGCGAGCGCGCTCGCGTTCCTGCCGCCAGCCGGCCTCTCGCAGAACGGGCTCTTCGCGTGGCTGCTCGGCAGCGCGATCGCGGCGCGCATCGCGATGTCGTTCTTCGGAGTGCCGTGGAACGCGATGGTCGCGGAGCTGTCAGACGACTACGTCGAGCGCAGCAAGGTGATGATGTGGCGCTATCTGGCGGCGTGGTTCGGCGGCCTCGCATTCGTGCTCGTGGTGTGGACGTTCGTCTTCCCGAGCTCGCCCGCGTTCACGCCTGGCCATCTGAACCCTCGCGGTTACCCGCTCTTCGCGGCCTTGTTAGGTGCGACGGTCGCGCTGGCAGCGCTCGCGTCGACGCACCTCACGCGCCGTGAGGTCCCGTACCTGCTGCAGCCCACGAACGGCGCGGCGCGCTTCTCGTGGGCGAGATTCCTGCGCGACCTCGCGCTCGCGGCGAGCAACCGAGACTTCGCGCTGCTCGTCGTCGCGATCCTCGTCACCGCGGCGATCGCGGGCACCGCGACCGCGCTCGACATCTATGCGCTCACCTACTTCTGGGACCTCGACCCCGAACGCTTGCGCTGGTTCGGCTTCTCCGTGCTGGGCGCGGTGCTCGCATTCGCGGTGATCGGCCCGCTGCAACGGCGCTTCGAGAAGCGCGGGCTCTTGATCACGAGCGCGCTGATCAGCCTCGTCAGCGGCTTCATCGTCGTCGGCCTGCGCTTCGCCGACGTGCTGCCGGCCAACGGCGATCCCCGCTTGCTCGCGATCCTGATCGCGAACGCGACGCTGCGCATCGCGTCCGACACGATCGCCGGCATCATGCTCGCGTCGATGATCGTTGACACGCTCGACGTGCAGGAGCTCGCGGTGGGGCAGCGCCAGGAGGGCGTGTTCTCGGCGGTGCTCTCGTTCGCCGGCAAGGCGGCGACGGGTCTCGGCGTCGGGATCGGCGGCCCGCTGCTCGACCACGCGGTCCGCATGCCGGCCGTCACCAGCGGCATGCAGCTCGACGCGGCCACGCTCACGCGGCTCGGCCTCGTCGCAGGCTTCGCGTTACCCGCGCTCTACCTGATCCCGATCTCGCTCGCCGCGTTCTATCGCATCAACCGCGCGCGCCACGCAGAGATTCGTGCCCGGCTCGATCTCCGGAATCGCTAGCGCGCTGCAGATCCGTCAAGCGTATTGGCCGTAGCCAGGCCCCGAGGACGAGGCAATCAAGCGGGCCTTCAGGTCTTGGTACTCAGTCTCGGAGATCGCGCCTCGTTCCTTCAGCCAGAAGAGTCGCTCGATCTCCCCCGGCAGGCTGTGAACCGACTGCGCTGGCGGATAGTTGGAGCGTAGGTGCGATTGTGCGCACGAACGCAGGTCCTCGAGGAAACGATCCACTGCCTCGCGGCTTGGACGTTCCCGATAGATGACGACGGGGAACGCGCCGCCGCTGAGCTGGATCTTCAGGCGGCGATCGGGTCGCGCGAGCCAGAACGCGTACGCCGCGCCGACGAGCAACGCGCTGGTTCCGAGAAAATTCAACGCAGAGGATCCCGAGGCGAAGTAGAAGACGAACGCAGAGACTCCGAGGAAGCCAGCGATTCCGACGTCTCGAGTCGCGAACTCGATTGGGTCGATCAGAAGGTCTTCGAACCGCGCTCGATTCGTTTGTGCGCGCCACACCGAACGATGAGTCGCAGAGACTCCGGTGTCATCGACGACCGCGTGAATGCGATCGAATTGCCAGCGTTGGCGTAGCTCCGTGGCCAATCAGCCCTTCGGCCGCGCGAACGGATTCGGGTAGAGGATTGCCTC
>DASTOI010000772.1:0-4053 GCA_035762585.1 Myxococcota bacterium | reverse complement strand
CCGCGAAGCGTGGCGCGAGGTGCTCGACACGAACCTGATCGGCGCATCGCAGGTCACGGCGGCCGCGCTTCCGCACCTGCGCGCGGCTCGCGGCCGCGCCGTCTACATCGGCTCCTACTCCGCGCGCCAGACGCTCCCGGGGATCTCGCTGTACAGCGTCTCGAAGCTCGCACTCTCGGGGCTGGTCGCGTCGTGGCGGATGGAGCATCCCGAAGTGGACTTCACCCACGTCGTGCTCGGCAATACGGTCGGTACGGAGTTCGCGGCGAGCTGGGGCTCCGAGAAGATCGCACGCATCACGAAGGGGTGGGTCGAACGCGGGCTGTTTCAGGCGCCGAACATGATGCCGCTGCGCATGGCCGCGGAAGCGATCGCCGCGACGCTCGCAGTCGGCGCGTTCGTCGACGAGCTGGGCGTGATGCCCCGCTCGCGGGACGGCGCGCTCTGACGGCATCGCGCTGGCCGGCGGGCTCCCAGCGCTGACGACGATCGTCTCGAATCTTCCGAGCGACTTCGGCGCGGCGCTTCCGGTGAGCGGTCATCCGGCTGACCCAATCGGATCTGGAGGTCATCGAGAGCGATCAGCAGCCGGGCGAGCCGTCGGACCTCACGTGCTCGGATGGCGGCGGCGGGCTCCGCCGCGTGCGCGACGGCGTGCAGCCCGAGCATTTTCGCTGCCGAGTCGGCCACGCGTGGTCGTACGAAAGCTTGCGAGCGGCGAGCGTGCTGCGCACTGCGCTGCTCGGAACGACCGCGCAGCGCAACAGGGAAGGGCCTCCGACCCGATGCCCCGAGTCGAGTCTGCTCGCCGCGTTCGCGTTCGCCCTACGACGTCAACCGCGCGTCCATCATGGTGGAGCTGATCGGGATCGAACCGACGACCTCGTGAATGCCATTCACGCGCTCTCCCAGCTGAGCTACAGCCCCGCGAGTCGGGGCAAGCTATCGGCATCGCCGATGCACGTAAAGGTCAGGGCGACGCGCGAGGGCTCCTATCTCGATGCCGCGACAGACCGCGGCTCGAGAAGCGCAAGCGGCCCAGCGCCGCGGCACCGGCGCAGGCCGCGCGCAGCGAGCCGAAGGCGAGCGGAGAGTCGCAAAGGCGCGGCGCAGGCCGCGCGAAGCGAGGCGGAGCCGAGCGGAGTTCGCAAAGATGTCCGCGCGCCGGAGTGGCGGAACGGCAGACGCAGGGGACTCAAAATCCCCCGGGCCGCGAGGTCCGTGTGGGTTCGAATCCCACCTCCGGCACCAACGTCCAGCAGCAAAACTGAGTGCCGCGACCGAACGCAGCTCGAGGAGCGCAAGCGGCCGAGCGCCGCGGCAGCCATGCAGGCCGCGCGCAGCGAGGCGAAGCCGAGCGGAGAGTCGCAAAGGATGGCGGGCGCGATGCGCAACTTGTTTCCGAGCGGCAGAGCTCCGGCGTTCGCGCTGGCCCTCGCGCTCGCTCTGCTCGGCGCAGCGCAGGCGCGCGCGGATTGTCCCGCCGGGCAGCGTGAATTCCGCGGCGCGATCAGCGCGATCAATCCGCAGAAGCTGTTCGTCGACTCGCGCTTCGACGACAACATCGGCTTCGAGCGCGCGCCCGATACGAACGTGCGCGGGCGAGCGGGCTGGGACGCGCTGCGCGCCGGCGATCTCGTCGTGATCTGCTGGCGATTCCAAGATCGCCCGCGCAAGGCGATCACGATCACGGTGCAGAGGTAGCGCCGCGCCGCGTCCGGTTCCTCGCTGCGCGCCAGGCTCGCCGACGGGCGTTGTCGCCGCTCTGGGTGAGTCGTAGCGTCCGCTCCATGACCGCTCCCGTGCTCACGCCCGCGCAGTTCGAGCGCTATCGGCGCCATCTGAACCTGCCGGACTTCGGACTCGAGGGGCAGCGCATGCTGCTCGACGCGCGCGTGCTGCTGATCGGCGCCGGCGGGCTCGGCTGCCCGCTCGCGCAGTACCTAACAGCTGCGGGCGTCGGGCACATCGGCTTGGTCGACGACGACGTCGTCGACACTTCGAATCTGCAGCGCCAGGTGCTCTACGGGACGGCCGACGTCGGCAAGCCGAAGGTCGACGTCGCGCTGGCGCGGCTGCGCGCGATGAATCCCGACGTCGACGCGGTCGGCATCCGCGAGCGCATCACGTCGCAGAACGCGCTCGCGTTGATGCGCGACTGGGACGTGATCATCGACGGCACCGACAACTTCCCGACGCGTTACCTCTCGAACGATGCGTGCGTGCTGCTCGGCAAGCCCACCGTGTACGGCGCGATCCTGCGCTTCGAAGGGCAGGCGTCGACGTTCGATGCGAAGCGCGGCCCTTGTTATCGCTGCCTCTTCCCGGAGCCGCCGCCGCCTGGCGCGGTTCCGTCGTGCGCCGAGGGCGGCGTGCTCGGCATCCTGCCCGGCACGATCGCGCTGATCCAGGCGACCGAGGCGGTGAAGCTGATCACCGGCATCGGCGAGCCGCTGATCGGCCGCTTCCTCCACTACGACGCGCTCGCGATGCGCTTCAGCGAGTTCCGCTTCGCGAAGGATCCCGACTGCCCGGTGTGCGGAAAGAATCCGACCATCACCGAGCTGATCGATTACGACGGATTCTGCGGCGTGACGCGCGAAGTGAACCCGGTCGCCGAGATCTCGGCGGCGGAGCTTCAGCGCGCGCTCGCGCGCGGCGACGAGTTGCTGCTGCTCGACGTGCGCGAGCCGCACGAGCTCGAGAAGGCGCGCATCGCAGGCTCGAAGCTCGTGCCGCTCGGGCAGCTGCCCGCGCGCCTCGCCGAGCTCGCGGACTGGAAGCAGCGCCGCGTCGTCGCGCACTGCCACAAAGGGGGTCGCAGCGCGAAGGCGTGCGCGCAGCTGCGCGACGCGGGCTTCGCGAACGTCGCGAACTTGTCCGGCGGAATCGAGGCCTGGTCGATCACCGTCGACTCGAGCGTGCCGAGGTATTGATGGCGAAGAAGGGCGCACTGCCGGATCCGCTCGCGCGGCGTCACGAGCTCGAGAAGCCGCTCGAGCCGGAGCGTTCGCGCGCGATCGGCGACGCCTACCTCGCGCAGAAACGCGAGGTCGAAGCAATCGCGTTCTTCCGCAAGGCCGGCGCGCAGGACGCGCTCGAGAAGCTGTGCGCGATCGCGGTCGAGCGTGGCGATTCGTTCCTGCTGCGCGAGGCGTGCGCTGCGCTCGGGCGCGAGCCCGAGCTCGCGAGCTGGAAGCAGCTCGCCGCCGCGGCCGAGATGCAAGGGCGCGACCGCTACGCCGCAGAAGCGAGACGTCAGGTCGAGCGGCTCGCGGGCCGAAATCATTGAGCGCAGGTGCGCTTCGAGGTGGGTGGGGATGCAGTGTCTCGTCGTACGCGGGCTGGCCAAAGAGGTCGAGGAAGACCTCAACAAGTTCTTCGCGAGCCATCCGGCGGCTCGCATCCTGCACATGACGCAGAGCTCGACCGGCGAGTACATCTCGCTCACGCTGCTCTACGAGGAGCCGCCGAGCCCGTAGCGCTGCTCCCCGCAGGCGGAACCGCCGAGCCCGCGCGCAACGGCGCCGAGGAGCGACGCTCCAGCAAGCCGTCCGACGCCGCCGAGCCGGCGCAGACGGCGCGCAGCGAGCCGCAGGCGAGCGGAGTCGGTAAAGCTTTGCGCGACGTGAGCTCCGGAGACGAGATCCGCATCGAAGGCGCGCGCGCCCACAACCTGAAGGGCGTCTCGTGCGCGATTCCGGTGGGGCGGCTCACCGTGATCTCCGGGCCGTCGGGCTCCGGCAAGTCGAGCCTCGCGTTCGACACGCTCTACGCCGAGGGGCAGCGGCGCTACGTGGCGTCGCTCTCGACGTACGCGCGGCAATTTCTCGAGAAGCTGCCGCGGCCGGCGGTGGATCTGATCACGAATCTCCCGCCGGCGATCGCGATCGAGCAGCGCAACCGCGTGACGAATGCGCGCTCGACCGTCGGCACCGCGACCGAGCTGCTCGATCACCTGCGGCTGTTGTTCGCGAAGGCCGGCGAGACGCGCTGCTGCGGGCGCGCGGTCGAACCCGGCACGGTGGACGCGACGGCCGGGCGCGTGCTGCG